>CADBNQ010000140.1 GCA_902796045.1 uncultured Lachnospiraceae bacterium
CACAGTAGTCTACTGCCGCGTTCATGGATGTCAGCATGAAGACCACAAAGGAAGCCAGGGCGCAGGCGACGGTCGAGACCACAAGATTCCTGGTGATGACAAGCATGACGGCATAGGACAGCATCTCTGCCACATACCTTACGGCAGAACAGCGGGTGGCCACATCAAGCCGTCCCTTCTGCTGCATCCTTCCGTGGACCACATCGGAGAAGGCCTGGATGCATCTGACAAAGCAGATCAGCATGATGACCAGGAACTTTTCCTTACTGTAATCCCTGGTGATGGTTCCGTAGATACAGTAGCCCAGACTGGCCAGCATCATAGCCCCGCAGGTGATGTAACGCATGGCATAGTATTCGCCAAAAGAGTACTTCTCCTTGATATCTGATGACTGAAATCTTCTGAGTCCGTACTGGCCAAGATAGAGCATCAGGGAGGATATGGCGAAAGCGATGCTGAATATCCCTGCATCATAAAGGCCATTCGTCCTGTTCATCACAGCAAGAATGACCGGGGATTCAGCAGCAGACAGCATGGCATTGATGGAGTTCCACAGATAGGCACTCCTTGTGACATTGTTTGTTTTGTTTAGTATAGTTCGTATTGTTTTAAGCATAATAATCTGTTAATAGTCCTTTTTGGCTTTACTGGGACATGCTCTTTCTTCTGAGGATGCCAATCTTCTCCCTGGAAATGATGGTCATGTACAGCACCTTGTTGACAGGGGTAGGTACGCCGTATTTCTCTCCCAGCCTGATGACGGTTCCGGCATATTCCTCAATCTCGGTTGCCCTGCCTGCCTCAAGGTCCTGCAGCATGGACATCTTCTTATCCGGTGGATATCTGATCAGGATATTGATGATCTCATCTCTGTCCTTTGTGGTGACATTGACATGTTCATGGCGGGCGATCTCCAGAATCTCATCCATGCACATGGACATCAGCTCGGTAATCTCACTGACCATACCGAAAAAGCCGCACTCAACGCCCGTCTCAGCCGCGACCTGGCTGGCACCGGTATTGAGCATCCATTTAAGCCACTGGACTCTCTTCATATCTTCATAGATCCTGACATTGACCCCGAGTGCCTTCAGCCGCTCGTAAACCTCAGCAAGCTCCGGCTTGATCTCTTTATTGTATGCATAGCCGATCTTGGTCTCCCCGAGGGTGGTAAAAAATACCCTGTGGCCGATACGGTGGGCATCTGTACGCTGGACGGTCCCGTAGAGTACACGGTTATCGGGGAATCTTTTCTGCAGTCTCTCTGTCGTGAGGATCCCGTTCTGCAGAGGAAGCAGGATAGTATCCTGGTCGATCAGATCCTCTATATCCGACATCACTGATTCCAGACTGTAGGTCTTTACCACGATCAGGAGCAGGTCCAGCCTGATCTTCTGCGCCGGATCGGAATAAACCGTCGGATGGATAACCTCATTGTTCACAAACAGACCTTTCTCCCTGAGGCGGATCGCTCTGGTCCCCCGTGCAAGGACAAAGGTATGTTCCTTATCATTCTTATATATCGTTGAAAAAAGGGCACTGCCGACGGAGCCTGCTCCCACAAGCCCTATATTCATGATCATACTGTTCCTCCATGGCCGGCAATGTCTGACAGGGCCTCCTCCATGGTCATCAGTTCCATATCAAACAGATCATGGAAATGTCTGGTACTCATCATGGAAGGCTCAATAGTTTCTTCCCGGGAATCATCATAATCCACGGGGATGTCACTGCCATAGGCCCGGTTGACCATCTCCGCGATCTCAAGATTGGTGTGTGCCTGCTCCATGCCGGCATTGACGATCACCTGGCCGTAGTCTCCGACTGCCAGCTCAGACAGGATCGCTGCAAGATCCCTGCTGTAGATATACTGTCTCTTTGCCCTGCTCTTACCCAGAACATGGAGCTGCTGCCCGCCAGCAGCCTGTTCCATGAACACATTGGTCATTACCCTGCGCTTCTCCCCGGGTCCGAGAACCTGGGCGATTCTGACGATACAGGCATCAAAGGCATACTTCCTGCTGTAATACAGGCACAGATGCTCACAGGCTGCCTTGGTGATCCCGTAGAGCGTTTTCGGAGTCAGCATCATATCCTCTTTCCAGGGAATGGCCGGGATATCCGAATATACTGCGATCGTCGAGGCAAAAATCACCTTCCTGACACCGCTTTCCCCTGCTGCGATCAGCAGATTCTCCGTAATCAGCTCATTGACACTGTAATCTGCCAGCCTTCCCGCAGTGCCTCTGACCGCGGCCAGATGGATCACCGCCTCTGTTCCTTCAAGAATCTCCTTCAGGCTGTCCACAGAATAATCTGTTGCCTTCCAGAGGATGCCGGCTCCGCCGTCCTCCTCGTGCTCCTGGCGGGATATGGCTGTGATGTCCACATCCTCCCGGTCCTTTAATGCTCTGATCACTTCCTGTCCTATAAAGCCGCTGGCTCCGGTTATAGCTACTCTCATGGTTTCCTCTGTTTCTATTAAATCTTACATACAAAGCATCTTTGCTTCCCGGTTTTTTCCGGTTCAATCACATCAAGCCACTCAACGCGGATCCTGAACTCATCACCATACAGTTCTCTGACGGAATCAATAAAGTGCTGCTCAATCTCCTGCTTTGTCTTTGACTTATTGTAGGGATCCGGCACAAGCTGGATCGTCATATCATGATAGGATTCCTGTATAAACTTAAACTGGGACAGTCCCACAGTGTGATTGGCAATTCTCATGAGCATCAGTGCGGATGATTCTACCCCGTCTTCGTGCTTAACCAGATCGTTCATCCGGCCTTCTATGGCAGTAAAATACCGCAGTCCGTCCCTGACATAGGACTTACCCAGGTCAAGAGACTCGTAGTTGATGAGGGGATAAGTCTTTTTGTACAATGTTGTCAGCACGATCCGCCCGTCGTCCGCAAGCTGGTTGTTACTGTCGTAGACATTAGCCACTGCCATGTCATTGGCAACATAGTAAAAATCATTGCCCGGGAACTTATAGACGCAGCTGCCCATCTCAGACACCCCATAGGCGTCAATCAGTCCGGGGCCGAAAGTCTCCTGGAGAATCTTCACGGTCACATCATCCACCATCTCGCTGACCGGAACATAAAACTTAGGCCGGTAGACAGGCATGTTATGCTGCTTGGAATAAGCGGCGATGCG
>CADBNQ010000141.1 GCA_902796045.1 uncultured Lachnospiraceae bacterium
CTTTTTATGGGTGACCGACAGGAAAGTGTCCTGGTCCTTACTGACCAGCAGGCTGACATGGTCATAGAGCTGTCTGATCTCTGACTCGTGACGAATGCAGTCCTCAAGCACAGACTGCCGGTAAAGGATCTCCCTGCTGTCCCTGCACATATTCTCCCTTGCCACGACCATAACTGCCGTTTCCCTGATATAGGAATCTGTCCCGGCCATACTTTCAATGACAGCAGACATTTCCAGGTCCTCCCGGATCCTGGTATCCAGAGAGCTCTCAGTCAGTATTCTGTTTTTAAACAAGAGGAAGGCATTCATGTTGATGACCGTATCCTTTCTGAAATCTCCTCATAGGTCAGGGCGTATTTTTGGACCATGGTACGGGCATAAGCCCGTCCGTCAGACTTGTCTCTTACGATCTGATAGGTTCTCTCTTTACGGTCTTCACCGATCTGGCTGATCAGACTGACTGTACCGGGCAGCCAGGAAGAAAGTTCGTTGATGAAGGTCACATAAAGGCAGAGAGAGCCGATCTTTTCTATGCGGGACAGGATCTCTTTTCCCAGCCAGGCGGCATCCTGCAGGGTGGTAGATGAAAACATTTCATTGATCAGAATCAGGCTGTTTTCAGAGGCATGCTCCAGAATATCATGGATGCGCAGAATGTCATCCTTCAATTTGCCGTTTAAGGTCTCCTGACTCTCCTGCCTCTCAAAATGTGTGAAGATCCGGTCAGGCAGAAAGAACTTTACTGCGGTCCCCGGAACAGGTATGCCCAGGGATCCCAGGTAGAAGAGCTGGCCAAGCATACGTGCGTAAGTTGTTTTTCCTCCCTGGTTGGGGCCGGTAAGCACCAGAATATGCTCTCCCGGATTTAAGATCAGGTTGTTGCGTATCACCTGCTGCCCTTCCTTGCGCTTCTGGTCGGCCAGGATCAGGTCGAAGCAGTTGGATGCGATGATCCCGTCTTTCCTGTCTGTGATCATGGGAAAACAGAATCCCATATGGTCAGCCTGGCGGGGAAGGATGTACTCCAGCCAGACAGTATAAAAGCCCAGATCCTGGTGGTAGGATACCAGCTCCTCCGGTACGAATTTTTCTCTTTTCCGGTAGAAGGTATCGAGATGGGAAAAGGGCTCCGGGAAGAGCTTCATCAAGGCTTTCAGGATCTCTTCCTCCACCGGATTCATCTCCCAGTTCTGGGCTGTAGCCGGAGAGAAATCCGCTCTTCCGTGAATAAATTTATCAAAAAAAACATTGATTTCTTTCTCAAATGCAGTTTTTTCCTGCTCGTCAAAAGCATCCGGAGGCAGTTTCCGAACAGCAATATGGTTATCCCGGACCGTGATGGTGTAGGTTACCTCTTCCAGTTCTTTTTTCAGGGTATCAGTATCTTCGCACAGGGCCTGGAAGACATCTGACCTGGTGTACTCGGCAAGATCAGACGCAAATTGCCGCAGCCCCTCGGATTGAAGCGGGGCCCGGGTCAGTGTGTCGCACAGGAAGAGAACATGTTTCTTGTACTCGATCATCCTGTTTAAAAGATACCTGCTGCGAAGTACCGGCATGCTGAGCCTCTTCAATGTTTCTTCCATGAAGCCCAGAGAATCCATCAGCTCCTGAAAGCCAATGAAGACCGGGTGCAGGTCAGACCTCATGATATCCTGAAATACAGCATGACGGAAAAGAACACTGTCCTTGTCCGTCAGAGGCAGATAGCAGGTGTCGTATTTCAGCTGGTCAGGCCCGTGAGACAGCATACTCAGGACAGAGTCGATCCGCAGATCTCTGAGCAGTTCATCAGAGACCCTCTCCCGGGGGCGTCCGTATGGAAATAAGATACTGTGATATTGCATACCCTGTCTCCTTAATCTGGTGTTATATTAAAAAAAACTGAGGATCCGTTCGGTGATAAAGACTGCCAGACAGGCAGACATGGCGACAGTCAGCAGGCTTTTCTCCAGGTAGGAAAGAAGAACTGCCGTTATAAACCCTGCTATGGCAGAGATCATAGAGTCAGTGGAAAAGAGAATAGCGGGGAAAGTCATCGCTGCCAGACAGACGTAGGGTACATAAAAAAGAAAAGACTTTATGTAGGGACTGGTGATCTCCTTTTTGGCCAGCAGCATGGGGAGCAGACGGATCAGGTAAGTGGTGCCTGCCATCACCAGAATATACAGATAAACATTATGCATGATTCTTCTCTCCTTCCTGCGTGCTCTCTTCTTCCTGCTTCCCTCCAGCCGGTTCTTCCACCACAGGTGCGACTGCGGCGGCGATCCCGGCTACCAGCACAGTGATGATGATAATAGAAAAACCGGAGGAAATCTTATTCAGATAAGGGGTCACCGTAAAAACAGCGCTCAATGCCATGGCAGAAAGAACAGCCGCCAGGACTCTCCGGTCATGCTTGGCAGGTGGAATGATCACAGCCAGGAACATCCCGTAGATGGCAACAGAAAGGGCACTTAACACAAAAGGCGGGAGCAGGCTTCCTGAGACAGCGCCTGCCAGTGTCCCCAGTGTCCATCCGGGGATGGCCATCAGCATGGCCCCGATACTGTACCAGGCGCTGACTTTGCCAGGCTGGCTGGCGCTGACCCCGAAGATCTCATCGGTGATGCCGAATGCAACGATAAAGCGAAAAGCAAAAGGTTCATCCCGGCGCAGCTTCTGTGACATGGAGAAGGACATCAGCAGATAACGAAGGTTGATGATCAGCTGCGTCAGAGCCATCTCGATCAGGCTTCCCCCTGCAACGATAATCTCCAGTCCTGCAAATTGTCCTGCAGAGGTGAGATTGGTCAGGGAGATCAGAACAGCCTCATGGATGTGAAGGCCGCCTGACACTGCCATCATGCCGAAGGCGAAAGATACGGCGAAATAGCCGAGTCCGATGGGAATACCATCGCGAATGCCATTCTTAAATGCTTCCTGGTCTACAGATCGTCGGGTACTCATTGTTTCTATTAACACTCCAGTAATTTGTGAAAAGTTTCTTCGGCAAAGACGTCGGTCATCCCGGCAATGTAGTCGATGGCTGCCTGTATGTAGACCTTCTCATCAGACAGTGATCCGTAGATCTTCCTGTTGAGGAAGGGCTCCACGGTTTCAGCCAGACTATCCGGAATGATGTCTTTCCTGCAGTATCGGCACAGCCATCCGGCAAATTCCTTTATGAGTCGGCGGTGGTAATAATCCTTGCCTGCCATCTCCCATAAGGTGGCTTCACCCCGGTAGCACTTCAGCAGGATGTCAAAGATCTGCCGGATCACAAGCCTCGAATATGCCTTGTAAGGCTGCAGCCGTTCATGGTGGTATATAGATTCATAGTTAAACTTCTTCAGGGCATCAAGCTGGTCTGACATGTCCCTGCTGAGACACAGCCCTTTTGACAGAGAGCTGTTTTCACACAGATCAATGATCATATTGTGCATGATCACCGTCGTGTTGATTGCCTTTTCATTCTGCGCCCGGGCCATCTCGGTAAGCTGTTTTTTCTGCTGCTCACTGAAATAGCCGAGTCTTCTGGCATCCTCAATGTCCCTTCCTATGTAGGCAAACTTGTCAGCGAGCTTGACGACACAGCCTTCCCAGGTGGCTGACTGATACTGGCCGGCCTTCTCAAACCGGTCAAGGTCAAACAGCTCTTCTCTGGGCCTGATGCCATTTTGATCGATCTCTCCGCAGTGGGATATGATCCCGTCTCTGACAGCGTAGGTCAGGGAAAGATTACGAAAGTTGTTTTCACTGTCTCTGAGAAGCTCCACATCATCAACAAAATGCACCCCGTTCTTCTCATGCCAGAAGGGAATGCCCAGATACTCCATGGAGATCTCGGACAGGGTACGTTCTCCTTCATGTCCGAAAGGGGCATGTCCCAGATCATGAGCAATGGCTATGGCATTGGTCAGCTCTTCATTAAGGCCGAGCCGCCGGGCAATCACATTGCTGACTGATTCGACGTGGGCCACGTGCTCGATCCGGGTACAGATATGATCATTATTCGCAGCATTGAAAAAGACCTGTGTCTTATGTTTCATTCTGCGGTAGGCCAGCGAGTGCAGAACTCTGGTGTAATCACGGGTAAAGGGACTGCGCAGGTCATCCTGGCGGCTGTACAGCGGATCCTGCCGCTCTGTGAGCCTGTCGTATTCAGGATGTGTGCTGACCGCAGCAGCCCCTGCAAAAGATCCTCCCATAGTTTCGCCTCCAGTTTGGTGATTCGATCATGATAAGGTGAGATCTCCGTCCTTCACCCAGCCAAGCTTCCGGCAGCCCATGTTGATCAGAGGGGCAAGCACAGCGGGAAGCACAAAAGAGATAAGGATCAGGCCAATCCAGTCCATGGGTGTGATAGCTGCCTTGCTGCCTGCTTCGATATCAGTCAGCCAGCCCTGGAAGACACCGATCTGTCCCACAAGGCCGCAGGTGCCCATGCCGGAATCAATGGCAGGGCCATTCATCTTCAGGTGAAACAGACAGGTTGCCACTGGTCCGGTGATGGCAGAAGCCAGCGTGGGACCGATCCATATCCTTGGATTCTTGACGATGTTGGGCATCTGGAGCATGGAAGTCCCGATCCCCTGAGAAACCAGACCTCCCCATTTGTTTTCAGGAAAGGACATGACTGCAAATCCTACCATCTGGGCGCAACAGCCTGCCACAGCGGCCCCTCCGGCCAGACCGGTAAGCCCCAGTGCGGCACAGATGGCCGCTGAGGAAATCGGGAGGGTCAGGGCAATACCTGTGATCACCGAGACCAGGATTCCCATCAGGAAAGGCTGCAGCTCAGTAGCCCACATGATGATCTCTCCCACCTTCATGGCCAGCCTGCCAAGCCAGGGGGCCAGAAGCCAGGACAAAAAGACACCTGCGCCGATGGTGACCATGGGTGTAACCAGGATATCAACCTTGGTTTCTTTGGAGATCATTTTGCCGATCTCCGAGGTGATGATGGCTATAAAGAGTACTGCAAGAGGACCTCCTGCCCCGCCGAGGGCATTGGCAGCAAAACCAACAGTGATCATGGAAAACATCACAAGGGGCGGGCATTTTAGGGCAAATGCTATCGCGACCGCCATGGCCGGACCGCTCATGGCCATGGCCAGACCGCCGACAGTATAATCAGTACCGGCCACTGTGGCTACCGGTGCAGTGAGTATCCCCACATGAAAGAGTGTCCCTATTGTGTTGATGATCGTACCGATCAGCAAAGAACAGAACAGACCCTGAGCCATGGCTCCTAAGGCATCTATGCCATATCTCTGCAGTGAGATCTCTATATCCTTACGCTTTAAAAATCCTTTAAATGTGTCCATTGTATTACTCCTTAAGCATTACATCAGCCCTGTCAGACGCTGTGCTTCTTTTAATTCCTTCTTCTTCACATAGATGGCATAGATCTCGGAATCTCCTGCAGGTGTCAGTAGATCTGCGGATAATCCAGATCCAAGCTTCTCTCTGAAAGTTGCATCTTCCCCAAAACTTCCACGGGCAGGACAGCTGGCACAGTTGCCGGTGCATCTGGGCCTCTCCTGATTCACTTTAAAAGCCTGGATCACAAGACCTGCATGGCGGAGAGTCTCGCAGTAGCTGTCGTAGAGTTCTTTATCTTCTCCCTGCCAGAGCTTTTCCTTGATTGAAAAAATATCACTCAGTAACCCCATAGGTCTCCTCCTTAACGGGCCTATGCCTTCTCGATCATCACTTTATCAGACTTCACATAGGGGGCAGCCGTCACAACCATTCTGACGATCCCCCTCCCGGAATTGGATATGAAATGTCCTTCTCCCGGCTCGATATGGATGTAGTCACCAGTATGAAGAGTGACCAGTTTACCGTTTATATCCATCGTCACAGCACCTTCCAGGACATAAAAGCTCTCCTGCATATGACGGTGAAGATGGCCTGACACTTTCTCCCCAGGCAGGAGCCGGACGATGCCGAAGTTCATCCGGGGTCCCTGCTCCAGATATTTGGGTCCGTGGTCACCATGACGATACTCTTTATCATTCTCATTCAGATAATACATAATTTACCTCGAGTCAGATATTTCTTTAAGAAAACTCAGGTGATTGTATTTTGATGGGATTTCTTCCGGCAAAGGTGTTGTAGTCATCCGGAACCCAGCCGGGTTTGATATCACAAACAGCCTCCCTGGCTGTGATTTCCCTGTCTTCATGATCCAGATCGATCAGATGATAGAGGTCATTGCCCATCTTCAGCTCCTTCATATAAGAAAGCTGGCGCAGGCCGTGTCTGGATTCAATCCGCTCGATCAGAGCCTTTCCACCGTCTTCCGGAAGGGCATAGATCAGGTCGATGCAGGCCTGGTCGAGGGCCAGGATATCGACAGAGGCCAGGATGCCCACATCAGGAGTAACAACCGGTTCAGCGGAAGCCCCCTCACAGTCACAGGAAACGGACATGTTTCTCATCACATTGATAAAGGCATTATGCTCTCCGAAGTGATCGACGGTGGCATGGGTGCTTTCAGCGATTCTTTCCATCAGCTCCTCTTGCTTGATATCCCACATATCCGGCTGTCCGGGAGTTGTGTGGATATCTCTTTTTCCGATTCGTCCATCAGCACACCCGATCCCGATGTTCTTGTTGGAACAGCCGAATCCGCCCTGCACATGTCCCTTGAAATGGGTCAGCGTGAGCATGGAATCGTAATTCAGAAGATTCTTTCCTACATGCATCTCCTTAAACCATTTGCCGTCTTTTACAGGAAGGGCGGCGACACCGTCTTCATCTGTGATGTCCACCGGGCAGAAGGTCCAGCCATTGGTTTTCAGGGTTTCCCGGTGGGCTTCAGTCGTATACCTTGATCCTTCGTAGTAGGTGTTGGTCTCAACGATGACAGCCTCAGGAAGCCGTGATTCGATCAGGTCTTTTACCCACGGGCGGGGGATGATATTAGGTCCCTTAGCCTCCCCGGTATGCAGCTTGATGGCAATCCTGCCGGTCATCCGGTCGGCCACCTTATCATAGATTTTCTTTAATCCCTCCTCACTGAGGTCTCTTGTAAAATAGACGACAGAAGATTCTCCGCTTCTCTCCTCGAAGGGAACATAAACGTCTCCGCCGGTTCCGGGAGAGGCCTTCACCACACTCTCAGCAGGGTCCATCGTTACCTCCACCTCAGGGCTTAAACCAGCTGTGTTTGTCTGATTACGGTACAGGTTTTTGATCAGTCTCCTTCTCTTCTTTCTTCTTGTTGCCACAACTGCCTCCTTCTTTTAAAAACATCGCTTATAAAAAACAGGATGAACTGTCATAGACAGCAGCATCCTGTTTTTATGTGTTGTTACAATATCAGATAGTTAAATGTCCGGCCTTACTATTTTAATCCTTTTATTACCTTAAGGGTCTCAATAACAAGTCTGGTGATCATCTCGAGATCCTTCTCGTCGATTACGTCATACTCTGGCTCTTCCGGTATACTTAAAGCAGCAGTAACGATGGACATGCTGTAGACTTCTTCAGCTGTACAACCGCGGCTCAAGTCGTTGATCGGAGCGTTCAGACCCTGGAGAACAGGGCCGACTGCAGTGTATCCGCCCAGGCGTGCTGCAATCTTGTATCCGATGTTACCGGCATTGATATCAGGGAAGATAAAGGTGTTCGCCTGACCGGCGACTGGTGAACCGGAACACTTGATTGCTGCAACCTCAGGAGAAACGGAAGCATCAAACTGAATCTCACCTTCAACAGCAAGATCCGGAGCGGCTTCTTTGATCTTCTTCGTAGCATTGGCAACCTTTGTTACGGAATCTCCCTTACCTGACCCAAGTGTAGAGTAGGAAAGCATGGCTACCTTCGGATCGATACCGAATACTCTGGCTGTCCTGGCAGATTCAATTGCAATCTCAACAAGGTCATCCTCGGATGGATCAATATTGATCGCACAGTCACCCATGGCCAGTCTCTCGTCACCCTTCACCATGATAAAGCAGGAGCTGACGATCTTATTACCTGGTTTTGTCTTGATCAGCTGCAGGGCAGGACGAACAGTATCTGCTGTAGAATAGGTGGCTCCGCCTAAGAGACAGTCGCCCTTACCCATCTTAACAAGCATGGTACCGAAATAGTTGCTCTGAGTGAGGGCTTTACGAACCTTCTCCTCAGTCATCTTGCCTTTGCGGAGCTTGACCATCTCAGCCACCATGGCATCCATCTCAGGATATGTCAGGGGATCAATGATCTGGCACTGATCAATGGCATAGCCGCCGGCCTTAGCAGCAGCTTTTACCTCATCGACGTTACCAAGAAGAATAACACCCATAATACCTTCTGCCGTCAGCTTGGAAGCTGCATCGAGAATACGATTATCCGTACCCTCGGTAAAGACAATGGTCCTGGGGTTCTTCTTCAGGTTTTCAATCATTTTTGTCAGCATAAAAAACCTCCAGTTAATAGTGAACATCCTGCAATCCCATGTAAGTCAACACATTGGAACAGAGAAAACGACCCAGGCTTCCTCCGGTCGGCTGCCATAGTCTGACCGCAGGATAAGACGCACAGACTATAACAATCGACAGTTTTTCCTAACTACATTGTAATCCAAGCTGTAAAAAAATGCAAGTTATGAAAACGATAAATTTTTGACACAAAGGCAAAAAATAACTGTATTTTGTGTAAACATAGAGAATGATAGCACAAAATACAGCTCTTTGTCGTACATTTTACACTTACAAACTAAAACTACCCCACACGAGAACTGTATTGAGTCTGTCTTCATCGGTATCTGCCGGTACATGACCTCAGAAATGTACTGTTTTATCATTCATGACAGCCATTATCGGACGTTTTGGTACAACGCACGCTGATCCCTTTGTTCTTAGTATGTACAGCTATCTTGCTGCATCTGTTCCATTATTTATATGGATGAGGCCCTGGAAAAAC
>CADBNQ010000142.1 GCA_902796045.1 uncultured Lachnospiraceae bacterium
CCGTTATAGAGAACCTTGGACCGGTAGTCAGTTGATAAGTCGGTGGAGCTGGTCACCTCAGCGGCAAGGGGAACTCCGTCGAGGGTAAACCACTGCCCGTCAAATGTGACATCTACATTGCCTTCCCCGTCCAGGGAGACCGTGTCATCTCTGCCATAGAAGGTGGCTGTCTGTGATTCCTTGTCATAGTAGGATACTTCCGTCTCATATGTCTGTATCAGGGACAGAAGTTCTTTCTCTGCAGGGACGGAGAAGCCATCGTCGTCTATGGCAGGTTTCAGGGTGCTGAAAGCCTTAAAGGAAGCCGTGTTCAGCACCTTGGGAACGGATTGTGTCAGACTGGCTGTATATTTTCCAAGCTCTTCATTGAGACAGCCTGCCACCTTGTAATAGTAGAGAGCCCGGGTACTGTCATCATCCGAGATATTGTTGACATAATTCAGGAAAAACATTAAACCGCCCGGGTTATTGATGGTGGATGGAATGTAAACAGAGATGCCGTTTGAATCACTGATACTGCCGTTTTCCCTGTGATAGAGCACAGCCTCGCTTATGAGATTTTTGACACGGCTGCTCTCCTCCGGGAAGGTATCTACCATGTAATCGACGTAATTGCCAAGGTCAAGAGTATTGTAGATGTTATAGTAGCTCGGCACTAAATGAATGGACTTGTTCGCGCACCGTCCAATATCTGTGAGGACGCTGATATCATCTGCTGCCCGGATGAGCTGAGCTTTTGCCAGGTCGCAGTAGGCCGCATAGAGCTCTTCGCACTTTTTGGCGTCAAGTACCGAGAATGTAACAGTCTGGTTCATTAAGCCGCCCAGGTTGACATTCTGGGTCATATAAAAGTCCATGTAGGAGTCGGCAATCGACCTGCAGACCTTTGCCGGATTCATGGTGGGGTCATCTGACAAGGCTTTCAGCCAGGGACCGTAATCCCAGCCTTCGTTTGGCTCTGATTCCTCGCTTAAGGCATAATATTGGGCGAAGCCGCTTAATGCATGGGTGACCTCCAGAGAAGACATCAGGCAGGCATCAAAGCCAATGATATCGAAGGCAGGGTGAGCCAGATCCGGCTGATAGACCTTCTCCAATGCTGTCCGTATATCCTTCATGGACATGCCGCCGCCATAGATGGAGTCCTGTCCGTAGCCGAAAGCTCCGCCCCCGTGGTTCCACAGGACCAGCATCTTGTGGTCGGCAGGATAGTTTTTCCCGCAGTAATCCACAAAGTCAGCCAGTGTATCCGGTTCGAAGGATGGTGTCAGAGGCAGATCCTCTATCAGATCAAAGGATCCGTTTTCATACAGGAAGCGCTGTGTCCGGTTGGGGTTGATCATATGGTTGCTCCAGCGTCTGGCACCGCCGGTCTGAATGACAATCCGGATATTTTTGGACCATTGGTCTGAAAGCATCTCGCTGATGTCTGTTGAGGCAGCACCGGGGGATTCTGCGACGATCACATCCTCCGTCACAGCTTCGGAGGAGGCGATGGGCTTTTCCGGATAGTAAAAGTAGGAGGGCATTTCAAGGCCGCTCTTTGCCAGGTCACCGATGTAGGTGTTCAGTTCTTCCATGGTCTTTTCTCTTGAATTACCCTGAATAGAGGCTGCCTCATTTTCCACCTGCATTTTGATCAGACTGGACAGGTCATTTTCATCCAGATCTTCCAGATTGGAGCCGATCATATAGACGCAGATGGTCCAGGTGTCGTCTTTACCTGCCGCAGGCAGGGCGTCGATTTTTTTCCCTCCTTCCTCATCCAGAGGAGAAAGTTTATAGATCTCTTCTTTGTCAACCGGCTCATTCTTCACGGATTCGATTACTTCCAACATCCCCTGAAAGAATGCCGACTGGATAAGGGGAGCGACCAGCGCCCCGATGATGCAGATCAGAAGAAGGTATTTGGCCGGCTTTTTAGCGTAGAGGTTCCAGAACCTGACAATAGCCGGCGCATAGCGGTACATCTCTTTCTGTTCATCCCGCCGGGCTTTTTTTGCTTCTTTCCACAGCCG
>CADBNQ010000143.1 GCA_902796045.1 uncultured Lachnospiraceae bacterium
GGGACGCACTGTGAGGCCAGCTGGGAACGGCAGATTCCCTTTTTTATGAACACATTGCTTTATGAAAAGGACTGACCAGAGACAGGTTCTCTGACGCGGGCTTGAATGATAAACAAAGGAAGACAATTATGGAAAAACATTACATGACCTATTACAGCAACGTTTTATGCCGGATGATGGAGATGAACATCTATGGCTATGGCGGACGTCCTGTCTTATATATCCCCTGTCAGGACGGGCGTTTCTATGACTTCGAGAACTTTAAGATGGCTGACGTATGCAGCCAGTGGATCAACAGCGGGAAGATCATTGTTTTCTCGATTGATACCATCGACAATGAGACATGGTCCAACAAGTCTGTCGATCCCAGATGGCGCATAGAAAGATATGATCAGTGGATCCATTTCATCACTGATGAGCTGGCCCCCTTCATCAATGACTATGTCAGTGAAAAATGCGGCTACAAATATGAAGGAGGCATTATCAGTTTCGGCTGCAGTCTGGGAGCCACCCACGCGGCCAACCTCTATTTCCGCAGGCCGGATCTCTTTGACGGTCTTCTTGCCCTGAGCGGCATCTACACTGCCTCCTACGGATTCGGTGATTATATGGACGAGCTGGTCTATATGAATTCTCCGGTGGATTACATGTACGGACTGCCGGAAGACCACCCCTACATAGAACTGTTCAACTCACAGAGGGCTGTGATCTGCACCGGCCAGGGACCCTGGGAGCTCCCGGAGCATACCCGCGATCTTGACCGGATCCTCAAGAGTAAAGATATCCACACCTGGGTTGATTACTGGGGCTTTGATGTCCACCATGACTGGGACTGGTGGTACAAAGAGGTCGTTTATTATATGCCCTGGCTTCTGGGTGAATCTGATTAATGGAAAGGTTCGATTATGAAAAACGTAGTTTTTATCTCTCCCAATTTCCCCACCAACTACTGGCAGTTCTGCCGCGAATTACAGAATAATGGCATGAATGTCCTTGGCATCGGGGATCAGCCCTATGATGAACTGATGCAGGAGCTGAAGGACAGTCTGACAGAGTATTACAAGGTGGACACCCTTGAGGACAGTGATGCCGTCTATCGGGCCATCGCTTTCTTCATCTTCAAATACGGACGGATCGACTGGCTGGAGTCCAACAATGAATACTGGCTGGAGCGGGATGCAAGATTCCGGACAGATTTCAACATCAGAAGCGGTTTCCAGATTGAGGACATCCCGCGGATCAAGTATAAATCAAAGATGAAAGAGTATTACATCAAGGCCGGTATTCCTGTGGCCCGCTACCACCTGGTAGACGATCTGGAAGGATGCCTGACTTTTATTAAGGAAGTGGGCTATCCGGTCATCGCAAAGCCGGATAATGGTGTAGGTGCTTCCCATACTCTTAAGATCTCCAATGACGATGAGATGGAGACTTTCATCAAAGAAAAAGATCCCTCGATCCTCTACATTATGGAAGAATTCATCAACGGCCAGATCAACTCCTATGACGCCATCATTGACTCCAAAGGAGAGCCCATGTTTGAAGCCGGCAACATCACCTTCACCTCTCTCATGGATGTAGTCAATGAAGCAAGTAATTCCAGCTACTGTATCCTGAAGGACCTTCCGGAAGATACCAGAGCTGCGGGCCGTGCCGTTGTCAAAAGCTTTAACGTAAAGAGCCGTTTCGTTCATTTTGAGTTCTTCCGTCTCATTGAAGACCAGGAAGGATTTGGCAGGAAGGGTGACCTGGTCGCTCTGGAGGTGAACATGCGTCCTTCCGGCGGCTTCACACCGGATATGATCAATTTCGCCCACAGCACCAGCGTTTACAAGATCTGGGCCGATATGATCGCCTATGACCATTCGGAGAAACCGTCCGGCCCCGACTATTTCTGTGCATTTGCCGGGCTCAGGGATAAGCTGGACTATGCTCTGAGCAGGGAGGAAGTTCTGGACATCTACAAGGACCACGTGAAAATGAACGGCCGCATCCCGGATGTTTTGTCAGATGCCATGGGAAACCAGTTCTATATTGCCATTTTTGAAACTGAAAAAGAGATGGACCAGTTCTACGAGACAGTATACAGACCACAGGGTACAGACTGATGTCTGCCCGTCAGTAATCCTGCAGATAGTTGTTGCAGATTATTTAAGATTCTCCGCTGAAGTGACTGAGGCGGGTTTGCGAGGAGTCATGAGATGGATGAACGGATTAAAAAGCAGCTTGCCTTTTCACTGGAGATCGACAAAGAAAAAAATGTCTTCCGCCAGACCCACCTGTCCGGTCACGGCCGGAGGGAGAACGATGCAGAGCATGCATGGCACATGGCGATCATGGCCTGGCTGCTCAGAGAATATGCCAATGAAGAGGTGGACATCACCAAAGTCATGCTCATGTGGCTGATCCACGATATTGTCGAGATTGATGCAGGAGATACCTATGCCTATGATGAGGAAGGGCTGAAGACACAGAAGGCCATAGAGGATGCTGCAAAAGAACGGATCTTCTCCTTGCTGCCCGATGACCAGAAAAAAGAACTGACCGGCCTCTTCGATGAGTTCGAAGAGTACCGGTCAGCTGAATCCCGTTTCGCCCATGCCATGGACAATCTGCAGCCTCTCCTGCTGAACAACAGCAATGGAGGCAGCGACTGGAAAGAACATGGTGTCTCCTCCCGGACTGTCTACGGCCGGCAGAAAAAGACACGGCTTGGCTCAGAGAAACTGTTTGAAGTCTCTGACCAGATCATTCAGGATAACATTAAAAAGGGTTCTCTGCCGGAGTGAAGGTGCTGGCTGCTTCTGCCCCGGACAGGTCGGCAGTGTCACTGTAATGATCCACTGTGATCGTGTATGTACTGTCTCCCTGGACATGGACGGTTCCGTCACTTCCTTTGATGGTCACTGTCTTCCCCTTGTCATCCACGATTGTTCCCTCATTGGAGAGATTTGTCAGCCTGCTGTCTCCTGTGACAGTCCAGCTGCTGTCTTTGCTGACCGTCACATTACAATAACCGGATCCATCTGCGGATCCTGCATTTGATTCATCATCGATGACAGCGCCTTTTAAGGAACTGCCATCCGTCATATAAAGATCCAGTGTACTGATAGAATCCCAAACTATATCTCCTTCCATAGCCTGTTTGATGGCTGTAAAGGTACATCTGGCTCCATTTTCACCAGCAGACCCCCAGCCTCTGGCATTGCTGTTTCCTGTGCATTTCAGGAAGAAATCATTCTGGTCTGCATAGCTGATATCCACATCATTCAGTATAAATGAAGACTCTGTGTTGGTGGTGTAGAACATGCCGCCATTCTTTGCAGTAAGCGTTCCACCTTCCATATCAAAGGTCGACTTTCCTTCCTCCGAATCTCCGGACATGCTCTGATATAAAATGACATTCCAGCTGCAGTCATTTTGCTCATTTTCAGGCATATTGCCGCTTAGATTTGTATCATAAAGCCTGAGACTGTTCTTGCCCTCGATGCAGACCGCTTCAGAACTGGTCGCCGTAAGATCTGCCCCATGCACAGTAATATCTGCCGTGGTGTATACAGCGGGTGACCCGGTACCGCTGCTGGTAAAAGATCCTCCGTCGATCACCATGGTTCCGCCGCCCCGGTCACTCCGGATGGCTGCCGAGGAAGCACCCTGCGTCTCTGCTGTCACATCCCAGGCGTATAGGGTTCCGCCGCCTGCCACATGAAGGCCGCCAGACGCGCCCTGTGCGGTGGAAATCTTTGTCCCTGACACATAGGTTACTGCCTTGTCACCATAAGAGAAGATCCCTGCGCCGCCGTCGGCATCCGTACTGATACTTCCATCCTTCACCTTCAAAGTACCCTCTGTGTTAAGAACCGCCGCACCGACGCCGTAGAAGCTGGCGCTGTCTCCTCCGCTGCTGTCATCAGACGATCTGGTCACACTCACATTGTCAAGAAGCACCTTGGCGCCATCCTTCACCAGGACAGCATTCTCATCGGTCCCCTCAGATGTAACAGACTCCCCGGTCAGCTCTTTATCCTCCGTGTAGGAATTGACTGCCGTGTACTCTTCCGGGACTTCAGACTGTCCTCCCGGCATACCACCCGGGCCTCCCTGGCCGGGCTGACCCATAGCTCCGGGTCCCCCGTTCATCACTGTAATCTTCGCTGCGTTCCCGGAATCATCAAACTCAATACTGACAAGGTCTCCTTCTTTGAGGTCGCTGATTTCATCCACTTGATCCTGTTTCACTTCAGTTTCATCCTGATTTGTATCAGTTTCATCTTTCTTCTCCGGAAGCTGACCCTTCTGGTCTTCCTGGCTGGCCTGACCATCTGCCTGATCATTTGCATCCGGCATCTCAGGATGTCCCTCTGTCACCTCAGTCTGGTCAGAAAGAGTGATTGTCTTTTCCTCACCGGTCAGATCCAGCATACCAGCCTGATCGGGCTGTCCATTCTGATTCTGTCCATTCTGATCTTGTCTGTTCTGATCCTGCTCAGGCTGACCCTGGCCATCCGGCTTCTCAGGTGGCTGTTCCTGGCCGTCCGGCTTCTCCGATGGCTGTTCCTGGCCATCCGGCTTCTCCGGAGGACTGTCAGGCCTTTCTTTCATCGTTCCCTCACTGATCGTTATGGAGTCCTCGTCCACTTCTTTCACAATCCCATAAATCTGTGAAGCTGAGGAAGCAGCTGCCGCACTTGTTGAACCTTCTGTCTGGTTTCCACAGCCTGCAAGCAATGATGCTCCCATGGTAATACTAAGCAGAAATGCTGCACTCATTGTTCTTTTTCTCATAATGTCTGATCCTTTCTGTCAAGTTATCACGAACGCCTCAGCGTTCTTGGCACCAGAAGGTTACCCATTCATCTCACTATTGAAATCACGATAATTTCGCGTCAGAGATTGAATTCAGCTGATATATTAACTACAGAATATGAACAAGCTGTGACAAAAAAGAGAACAGATGGTGACGGAATGCAGACTGGACTCAATCATCATTTTGTTTACTTTACTTAAACTACACCAACATATGTGCTTCTGTCTGTAAATCAGCGGATATCTGACCGGTACTGTGTGAAGAAATGTCAACTGTTTCTCATCGAAATGACAGA
>CADBNQ010000144.1 GCA_902796045.1 uncultured Lachnospiraceae bacterium
AGTTGAGGTTTGCGCTAGCACCGCCACCGAGCGCTTGTCTGAGCGAAGCGAGTTTTGCGCGAATGGCGGTAAATCAGCGCGCGAACCAAAACGAGCAAACGCAACCGGTCTGATCCATAGGCTGCTGTTTCCCTCTCAAAGTACAAAAGGCAGGATCCCATGCCAAAGAAAAATGGGATCCTGCCGGTTTGGGTCGGGCTGTTATGTTTAGGCTTCTGCCTTCCAAAGTCCATGGAGATTGCAGTATGCATAGGCAGCTACCAGCTTGTCTCCTGCAGCAAGAGCGAACTCTGCCTTGGGCTCGTCGCCTGGTTTCAGGGCTTTCATCTGGCTGCCCTGGGCTGTCTCGATACAGACCCACTCGATGTAATGTACATCAACCATGGGATGAGGTGCTGCTCCAACTGCTACTGTCACCTTGTCACCATCGACTGTGATGGCCGGTACATGTTTCTCAACTGCGGCATCTGTTGTTCCAGCCTTCAGCTCCGGCATCTCCTTGCCGCAGCACTCAATCTTGCAGCCGCCATCGTTCACTACCTGTACCATATAGTTACAGTCTTTGCAATATAAAAACTTCATCAATTAATATCCCCTTTCCTGATTTAAAACAATAAAACAACTGGTGCCATCTATATAATATCCATTCACTCTGAAAAAGTCAATCACTATCGCGAAAACCTTACATGGACGCATTCATGCGTGCCAGAATCAGATACATGATGATGACAAACAGGACCAGAAGCACGATCACGATGGAGACTTTTCTCCATTTCTTCTGGTTAATGCCCTGGATCACAAAAAACAGGCCGGCGATCAGTACGGCAAATACAAAGGCTGTCAGCAGTATAGTAAAGCCCATGGTTTCATCTCCTTTTCTGTTGGGGTTATGCCAAGATTATGCTCATGATAATGCCACTTGATCAGGCTTCGTCAATCGCCTTACCGATATCATGCCGCATATATTTGTTATCAAAGTGTATCCATTCTGCCGCCTCATAGGCATTCTTCCTGGCTTCCTTCAGGTCATCCCCCTTGGCGGTGACGCCCAGCACACGGCCTCCGTTTGTGACGATGCCTTCCGGGGCAGACTTTGTCCCTGCGTGGAAGCAGTAGTATCCCTCTTTCTCCTTAAAGCGGTCAAGCCCTGAGATGACAAAGCCCTTCTCATAAGAGACAGGGTAGCCGTCAGATGCTAAAACGACACAGACGGCAGCATTGTCCTCAAATTCAAGGTTGATCTCATCCAGTCTGCCCTCAATGCAGGCTTCCATGACATCGATGATATCATTCTTCATCCTGGGGAGGACTACCTGAGCTTCGGGATCGCCGAATCTGCAGTTGTACTCGAGGACTTTGGGCCCGTCTTTGGTGATCATGAGACCGGTAAAGAGGACGCCTGTGTAGGGACGGCCTTCCGCTGCCATGGCATCTATGGTAGGCTGGTATATGTATTTCTCGCAGAAGTCTTCCACCTCAGCAGTGTAGAAGGGGCTGGGTGAAAAGGTTCCCATGCCGCCGGTGTTGAGGCCCTGGTCTCCGTCCTTTGCCCTCTTATGGTCCTGGGCACTGGTCATGCAGCGGATAGTTTTGCCGTCGCAAAAGGCAAGCACAGAAACCTCCCGGCCGGTCATAAACTCTTCTATGACCATGGTATTGCCGGCATCCCCGAATTTCTTTTCCTCCATGATGGTCTTTACACCTTCTCTGGCTTCCTCCGGCGTATTGCAGATGAGGACGCCCTTGCCGAGGGCCAGACCATCAGCCTTGAGCACGATGGGGAAACTTGCTGTCTCAAGGTATCTGAGTGCTTCCTCCTGATCGGTGAAATTCTCATAGGCTGCAGTCGGTATGTTGTACTTCTTCATGAGGTCCTTGGAAAATGCCTTGGAACCTTCGATGATGGCGGCATTCTTCCTGGGGCCGAAAACCTTAAGCCCCTCAGCCTCAAAGGCATCCACCACGCCGCCAACGAGAGGGTCATCCATGCCGATGATGGTGAGGTCGATCCCCTTCTCTTTGGCAAATGCCGTGAGCCGGTCAAACTCCATGGCTCCGATGGGAACGCACTCTGCATACTCCTCAATCCCGGCGTTGCCGGGTGCGCAGTATATCTTATCCACTTTGTCACTCTTTGCAACGGACCAGGCAATAGCATGCTCCCTTCCCCCGCTGCCTACGATCAATACTTTCATCTTCTCCTCCAATCAGCATCTTGATCCGCCGGGATTCCCGGCTCTGTATGGTCAAGGTAAATATCAATCCTCGTCAATCAGTACGCTTCTTCCTTCTACATGGACCTTCCCCTGGGCAATCAGGCTGATCGTCTCAGGAAGTATGATCCATTCCGCCTCTTCCATGATCCTTCTCTGCAGGGTCTTCGGACTGTCGCCCTGCCTGACGGCCACCGCCTTCTGCATGATGATGGGCCCGGTATCTGTCCCTTCATCCACAAAGTGGACCGTTGCTCCTGAGATCTTCACCCCTCTGGCAAGAGCCATCTCATGGACATGGAGCCCGTAGCAGCCGGTCCCGCAAAAAGAGGGGATCAGCGAGGGGTGGATATTGATGATCCTGTTCTCAAACTCCCTGATGACACAGGGCGGGACCACCACCAGATATCCTGCCAGGACGACCAGATCAATCTTTCTCTCCTTCAGGGCCTGAAGCAGGGATTCGTTAAAGTCCTCGCGGGACGGATAGTCTTTAGGGGAGATCAGCAATGCTTCGCATCCGTACTCCTGTGCCCGTTTGAGGGCGTAAGCTCCTTCATTATTGCTGATCACCGTGATGATTTCTGCCCCGGAGATCTTTCCTGACCGGATGGCGTCCATGATCGCCTGGAGATTGGTTCCTCCTCCGGAGACTAAAACTGCAAGCCTCAGCATAATGTCACTCCTTTATCGCCTTCTTCAATCCTTCCGATCATGTAGGGGGTATCACCGGCCCGGCGGATTGCTTCCATGGTCGTGTCAGCATCTTCCGGTGCTACAGCAACCACCATGCCCAGTCCCATGTTGAAAGTGTTATACATATCCTTCTCATCAATCTTCCCTGTCCGGGCGATCAGGTCAAAGACAGGGGGTATCGGATAGCTGTCCTTCTCGATCACCGCATGCCTGCCTTCGATCAGCATCCTGGGGATATTCTCATAGAATCCGCCTCCTGTGATATGGCTGCAGGCTTTGATGGTGACGCCGGCCTCCCTGATGCTCTTCAATGCCCCGACATATATCCTGGTAGGAGCTAGAAGAGCCTCTCCCAGGGTCTTCCCCAGTTCATCATACCAGGCAGCAAGGGATTCTTTGGTGGTCCCAAAGATCTTTCTGACCAGGGAGAAACCGTTGCTGTGGACTCCGGTGGAGGCCATGCCGATCAGCACATCTCCGGGACGCAGGTCCTTTCCGGTAATCAGGTCTTTCTTATCACAGACACCGACGGCAAAGCCTGCCAGGTCATATTCATCCTCCGGCATCAGACCGGGATGTTCTGCAGTCTCTCCTCCGATCAGGGCGCAGCCGGACTGACGGCAGCCCTCAGCCACTCCGCTGACGATCGTGGCGATCTTTTCCGGTATATTCTTGCCGCAGGCAATATAGTCCAGGAAAAAGAGAGGCTCCCCCCCGGCACAGGCGATGTCATTGACACACATGGCGACAGCATCGATGCCGATGGTATCGTGCCTGTCCATCACAAAGGCCAGTTTCACCTTTGTGCCGCAGCCGTCGGTTCCTGACAGGAGGACAGGCTCCTCCATCTCCTTGATCTTAGCCAGTGAAAATGCCCCGGAAAATCCTCCGAGACCTCCGAGAACTTCCTCCCGCATGGTCTTTTTAACATGTTCCTTCATCAGTTCTACTGACTTGTATCCTGCCTCGATATCTACTCCGGCCTTCTTATAATCCATGGCTGATCCTTTCTATCTCTATCTGACTGCCTCTGCGGTCATTTCATCTGCTTCAGGTATTCCTTGTATCCTATCTCAGAAAGCTTCTCGGCTTTCTTAACCACCTGCCCTTTCAGCTTATCCGAATAGGCCTTAATCCTTTCAAGAAGGGCCGGGTCGGACACAGCAAGTATCTTAGCTGCCAGGATGCCGGCATTCTGAGCACCCCCTATGGCCACGGTCGCAACCGGGATCCCTGAAGGCATCTGGACGATCGAATAGAGGGAATCCACTCCCCCCAGATCTGAGGTCTTCATGGGAATGCCGATCACTGGCAGAGGAAAGAGAGCCGCGCACATGCCCGGCAGGTGGGCCGCCTTGCCGGCACCGGCAATGATCACCTTTATGCCTTTCTTTTCCGCATTCTTCGCGTAATCGTAAAAAATATCTGGTTCCCTGTGGGCAGAGATGATGGTCATCTCAAAATCGACGCCCAGTTCCTCAAGCACATCTGCTGCTTTGCTCATGACGGGCATATCAGAATCACTGCCCATGACAATACCGACTTTTGCCATTCTGTTTCCTCCTAAAATAATCTGTCCTTATCTGACATAAGCCTGTTTCAGGTCTTCTATCATATCAAGCACTGCCTGTCTGCTGGCATCTGCATAGTTCTCCGGTCCGAAGCTCCCCTTGTAGGGCTCTTTCTGCCAGGCACAGATAATGCCCCGGCTGGAATTGACGATGGCACCAAGTCCGTCCTCATTGAAGAAGGGCTTCAGGTCCTCTCCTTTTCCGCCCTGGGCCCCGTAGCCGGGCACTAAAATATAGTTCTTTGGCATCAGTTTTCTTAAGGTCCTGCCCATCTCCGGGTAGGTGGCACCCACAACGGCGCCGACATAGCTGTATTCATCACCCATATGGTCCTGTCCCCAGAGGGCAACCTTTCTGGCGACGATCTCATAGAGGTGGTCTTTTTCTCTTTCTTTATGTTCTGCATCCCAGATCAGCTGATCCTGGAATTCACCGCTGGAAGGGTTGGAAGTCTTGACAAGGACAAAGATCCCTTTCTTCTCTTCCTTGCAGACCTCAATAAAGGGTCTGACTCCGTCCGACCCCAGATAGGGGTTTACGGTTACAAAATCTTCAGTAAAGGGGGCGAAGCTCTGTGAGCCCACCTGAACATGTCCCAGATGAGCGGAAGCATAGGCTCCCGAGGTAGATCCGATATCTCCTCTTTTGATGTCCCCGATAACGATCAGCCCCTTTTCCTTCGCATAGGCACAGGTCTTCTGAAAAGCCTGAAGGCCGGGGATCCCGAACTGTTCATACATGGCGATCTGAGGCTTTACCGCAGGGATCAGGTCACAGACCGCGTCAATGATCCCCCTGTTAAAGTGCCAGATGGCCAGGCCGGCTCCTTCCAGAGTCTCTCCGTACTCTGCAAAGGCCTGCTCCAGTATATGATCAGGGATATAGGAAAGCAAGGGGTCAAGACCTGCCACCACCGGGGCATCCTTCTTTTTGATCGCTGCTGTCAGTTGATTGATCATATTTCTTCTCCTCTAATCTCTATATACAATCTTCCCGCCGCAGATGGTGCACCTGACCTTCCCGTAAAGCATGGCGCCCAGGAAGGGGGAGTTCTCAGCTTTGGACAGGAATTCTTCTACCACATAGGAAGCATCCGGATCAAAAATCACAAGATCAGCTTGTTTCCCTGCTGAGATATCACCACAGTCAAAGCCGTAAAGGGCGGCCGGGTTTACTGTCATCTTCTTAAGGAGGTCCATCATGGACAGGTATCCTGTCTTTACCAGGTTGGTCACACCCAGGGAAAGAGCTGTCTCCAGGCCGATGATGCCGCTTGGAGCACTCACAAAGTCCCTGGTCTTCTCCTCCACGGAGTGGGGGGCGTGGTCTGTAACGATCATATCGATTGTCCCGTCCTGCAGACCATGGATAATCTTGCTGCGGTCCCAGTCTGTCCTCAGGGGAGGATTCATCTTGCAGAGGGTGCCATGACCTGCTACATCCTCTTCTGTGAGGCTGAAATGATGGGGGGTCGCCTCGGCATAAAGCCTGGCCCCCAGCTTCTTTCCATAGCGGATCAGGTCCACTGACCTGCCGGATGACACATGCTGTATATCTACCTTTGCCCCGGTCTCCAGGGCCAGCATGATGTCTCTGGCAACCATGACATCCTCCGAGATGGCCGGTGCTCCTCCCAGGCCCATGGCGTCGCTGACTGCTCCCTTGTTGATTCCATTGATATCGTTTAAAGAAGGGTCCTCCTCATGGAGGCTGATGGGGACATGGCATCTGGCAGCCATCTCCATGGCCTTCTTGATAAATCCTGCGTCAGTGAGGGGAATGCCGTCATCGGTAAAACCGCATGCCCCGTGCCGGACCATGTCCTCCCCGTCGACCAGCTGGCGGCCCTTAAGGCCGATGGAAACCGCGGACGCCTGCCTGATATGGATCGGCAGACAGGC
>CADBNQ010000145.1 GCA_902796045.1 uncultured Lachnospiraceae bacterium
GCTGTCTACGATGTGGCTGTGGATCTGCGGGAGGGGTCTCCCACCTACGGCAGCTATTACGGTGAGATCCTGTCGGAGGAGAACCAGAAGCAGTTCCTGATCCCCAAGGGCTTTGCCCACGGCTTTCTGGTCCTGACGGACACAGCCGAGTTCTGCTATAAATGTGATGATTTCTACCATCCGGGTGATGAGGGCGGCCTGGCCTGGAATGACCCGGCTCTGGCCATCGAATGGCCGGGCATCGAGGGGGACTATCAGGGGACTGCCTCGGCCGAGGGCTATACCTATGAAGGGGGCGCTTTGATCATGTCGGAAAAAGATCAGAAATGGGAGAGAATGAAATGAAAAAATATGATGATCTGGTGGTTGGCGCCGGCCTTTTCGGCGCAGTATTTGCAAGGCAGGCAGCGGATGCGGGACGTAAGGTCCTGGTGATTGACAAGCGGCCCAATATCGGTGGAAATGTCTATACAGAGGCAGTGGAAGGGATTCAGGTTCACAAATATGGGGCCCATATTTTCCATACCAACAACAGGGAGGTCTGGGACTATGTCAACCGCTTTGCCGAGTTTAACCGTTTCACCAATTCCCCGGTGGCCAACTATAAGGGCGAGCTCTATTCCCTGCCCTTTAACATGTACACCTTTAATAAGATGTGGGGTGTGGTGACACCTGAGGAAGCTGCCTGGGAGATCGAGCGGCAGAGGGAGGCAGCCGGGATCACCGAGCCTGCCAATCTGGAAGAACAGGCCATCAGCCTGGTGGGGACGGATATTTATGAGAAGCTGATCAAGGGCTACACTCAGAAGCAGTGGGGCCGCCCCTGCAGCGAGCTTCCTTCCTTTATCATCAAGAGGCTGCCTGTCCGTCTGACCTTTGACAATAACTATTTTAACGCTCTCTTCCAGGGCATCCCGATCGGGGGCTACACCGGGATGGTCGCCAATATGCTGGAGGGGATCGAGGTCCGCCTGAATGCTGATTATCTGGAAGATAAGGAGACCTATGACAGCCTTGCTGACAGAGTTGTCTACACCGGCCCCATCGATGCCTATTTTGATTACAGGCTGGGCACCCTGGAGTACCGGTCCGTCCGCTTCGAGACGGAACTGCTGGATATGCCCAACTTCCAGGGCAATGCGGCCGTCAACTACACGGACGCCGAGACCCCCTGGACCCGGATCATCGAGCACAAATGGTTTGAGTTCGGCAAGGATTCCGATGGCAATGACCTGCCAAAGACAGTTATCAGCAGAGAGTACAGTTCTGAGTGGAAGCCCGGAGACGAGCCCTACTATCCGGTCAACAACGATAAGAACAACAATCTCTACCTAAGCTACAAAGAGCTGGCTGAGAAAGAAGACCATGTCATCTTTGGTGGCCGCCTGGCTGAGTATAAGTACTATGACATGGATGCGGTGATCGCTTCCGCGCTGGAGTGCACCAGAAAAGCGGGCCTCTAAAAGAAAAAGGATCCCGGCAGATTTCCCTTTTATGATAGGGGATTATGCCGGGACCTTTTTATGTTACACTGCTTTAAATCTATCGTTATTGAAATCTGCGCTATTCGATATGTCCTTTTGCCTGGATCACTTCGATCACGGAGTCTACGTATTTCTCGCAGATCTCGTCGGTGTCAGCTTCCACCATGACGCGGATGACCGGTTCGGTGCCGGATTCGCGGACCAGGATGCGGCCAGTGTCGCCAAGCTCCTCGGAGACTTTTTTCACAGCTGCCTGCACGTCGGGGTCGTTCTGGGCGTCGGGTTTGCTCTTGACACGGACATTCTTCAGCACCTGGGGGTAGAAGACGACGGGTGCTGCCAGCTCACTCATGGGTTTCTCCTTGGCCAGCATGACCTCCATCATCTTGAGGGAGGTGAGAATGCCGTCTCCGGTGGTGGCGTATTTAGTGAAGATGATATGGCCGGACTGCTCGCCGCCGATCCGGTGGCCGTATTTCACCATGTCTTCATAGACATATTTATCGCCAACCTTGGTCTGGTCGTAGCCGATATCCACCTTGTCCAGGGCTTTGTAGAGGCCGAAGTTGCTCATGACGGTGGTGACCACC
>CADBNQ010000146.1 GCA_902796045.1 uncultured Lachnospiraceae bacterium
AAAACACTTTATCTATACTGTAAGAATCTCTTTTGACTTCTTCTCGATCGCTTCATCTACCTTACCGACGAACTTGTCCGTCTCCTTCTGGACCTTGGTCTGCTGATCCTTCAGGTCATCCTCGGTGATGTCTCCTGCCTTGTTGGACTTCTTGAGAAACTCATTGGCATCGCGGCGGACGTTGCGGATAGCTACCTTGGCCTGCTCTCCCTTCTTCTTCACATCCTTGACGAGGTCTTTCCTCCGCTCCTCTGTAAGCTCAGGGAAAACCAGCCGGATCATCTTGCCGTCGTTGGATGGATTGATCCCGACATCAGACTGAAGGATCGCCTTCTCGATCACCTTAAGCATGGAAGGTTCCCAGGGCTGTATGGTGATCAGCCGGGGCTCGGGAACGGTAATATTACCAACCTGCTGAAGAGGGGTAGGGGTCCCGTAATAATCTACCTTGATCCTGTCAAGAACATGGGGGTTGGCCCTCCCGGCACGAATAGAATTATACTCTCTCTCGAGATTATCAATGGTTTTCTGCATCTTCTCAGTATATTTCTCAATCATAGTGAACCTCCTGCGTATGAACTGGTTATATTTTACAATTATTTATCATTTTTGTCAAGTCTTTCCTCAATCTACCGTCACATAAGTACCGTTGAAGCTGCCGTTCATGGTATTCTCTATGCTGTTCTCCTCTTTCAGACCGAAGATGACCAGGGGCATCTTGTTCTCCAGGCACATGATGGTTGCTGTCAGGTCGATCACGCCCAGTTTCTTATCCAGAACTTCCTGCAGGCTGATCTGGTCGAACTTCTTTGCATCCGGATTGATCTTGGGATCACTGTCGTATACACCATCGATCGCCTTAGCCAGCAGGATGGCATCTGCCCTGATCTCCACAGCCCGGAGAGCTGTTGCCGTATCTGTTGAAAAATACGGATGGCCTGTTCCTCCGGCAAAGAAGACAACGCCGCCGGAATTCAGAAAGGCATCAGCATCATCTCTGTCATAAAGGTGTGTAAAAGAACCGCAGACGAAAGGTGTATAGATCCGGGTTTTCATGCCGACATGACGGAACATGTCAGAGACAAAAATACAGTTCATGACCGTAGCCAGCATGCCGATCTGGTCTGCCCTGATCCTGTCCATGTTCTCGCTGGTCCTTCCTCTCCAGAAATTACCGCCGCCGATCACGATGGCGACCTGAACTCCGGAATCGACCACTTTCTTAACCTGAGCAGCTACCCCGAGGACTGTCTCCTCATCCAGTGCTTTAGGAACTCCCTGCTCACTAAGGACCGGCTTCCTTTCACCAGCCAGGGCTTCTCCCGACAGCTTCAGCAAAACACGCTTCAAATTCTTCAAATCTTTCATAGATGCCTCCCTGTTCAAGTCATCAGGATCCTGCGGGTACGTATATCATATTTCAGGGTCAGGGTCTTAAATCCATCATCAATATCCATAAATCTCAGCATATCATCCCTGTGAGCGATCACAGGATAATTCATCCCGGATAAGGCAGCATAAAACGCGCCTATGATCCTGTATGCATTTTCCCTTGATACATTGGATAATAATACCTTCATGACCTGTACCCTTCTCTTTGTCTCCTGCAGACACAATAATCCAGATACATTATATCCGATTCGGGCGGCAATGTAAAGCATGGGAGCGTAAATTATTGAAGACCGGACCAGTCCCTCAATACTGGGGATTGCTGCGCAGCTTGTCCACCTCTTTTTTATTCAGCTCTTTTTCAGATACACCCTCCAGTTTAGCTGCATTTACGGCTTCTTTATAGGAAGTGAAGCGCTGGATCGTCTCCCCTGTGGCATCATCTAAGATCTCCCAGGGCAGCCCGGGCACATCGTCTGCCTTATAGACATAACCGCCATTCACCTGTTCAAGTTCATCCATATTAAGCTTTCTCTTCTTATCCATTTTAATCTCTCCTTATCTTCCATCTTATTCGCTTTCATTCTCGATTTTGTCACAATGACATGGTTATTTTATCAGATGCCATATCACAGAAGTGTCACAGTTAGGTTCCTTCTGAGTATAAAATAAGACATACGCCCCGGGTCCGGCAGCCTGCCCTTCCCGCAAGACGTATGTCATAGATATCCTTTGTCATTATAATACTTTGCTCAGGAAACTCTGTGTCCTCTCATTCTTCGGATTGTCCATCACCTCTTCGGGAGTCCCCTGTTCCATGATGATCCCTTCATCGATGAAAAATACTCTGTCAGCCACGTCATGAGCAAAGCCCATCTCATGGGTGACGACCACCATGGTCATACCCTCTGCTGCCAGCTCTCTCATAACATCCAGAACCTCACAGACCATCTCAGGGTCGAGCGCCGATGTAGGCTCGTCGAAAAGCATGATATCCGGTTCCATGGCAAGAGCCCGGGCGATAGCCACACGCTGCTGCTGTCCGCCGGAGAGCTGTCTTGGTTTCTGGTCAGCTTTATCGGAGAGGCCTACACGGTTTAAAAGCTGTATTGCTTTCTCCTCGGCTTCCTTCTTCGTTTTCAGCTTAAGCTCGACAGGAGCAAGCATCACATTCTCCTTAGCAGTATAGTGGGGAAAGAGGTTAAACTGCTGGAACACCATCCCTATATGACGGCGGATCTTGTTGACATCAGCCTTGGGCGCAGTGATGGATTCTCCGTCCACCAGAATCTCTCCGTCCGTTGCTTCCTCCAGCCGGTTTAAACAGCGCAGGAAGGTGGACTTTCCGGAACCGGACGGTCCGATCACACAGATAACCTCTCCGGCCTTGATCTCCGTATCGATCCCTTTTAGTACCTGGAGCTTTCCGAAGGATTTCTTCAGTCCTTTTACTGATATCTTCACTTCTCTTTTATCTGCCATTATGCGTTCAGCCTCCTCTCAACCATCTTCGAAATAAAGGACAGTACCGTTACGATCACAAGGAAAAAGATGGCAACCCAGGTATAAGTGGCAAAGGACTGCATGGTCCGTCCTACATATACTTTGGCCTGGTTCATGATCTCCGGCAGGCCGATGGCATAAAGTATGGTGGAGTCTTTCAGGGTAATGATAAACTGGTTAACCAGAGAGGGAAGGCAGATGCGGATCGCCTGCGGCAGAATGATCTTCTGCATGGACTTGCCGTAGCTTAAGCCAAGGCTTCTGGCTGCCTCCATCTGACCCACATTCACAGCCTCAATAGATCCCCGGAAGATCTCGGCTATGTAGGCACCGGCGTTCATAGACAAGGTTATGACACCGGCGGTAAAAATGTCGATGCGGAAAGGAGCCCCTGTTATGGCCTGGATCAGCTGGGGAACCGCAAAATAGAAATAAAATGCCTGAACCAGCATGGGCGTTCCCCTGATCAGCCATATATAAAACTTTGCGATCACTTTCAATATCCTGTAAGGGGAAATGTTCATCAGACAAATAAAAATGCCCAGTACCAGGGCAATGATCAGGGACAGCAAAGTAATCTGCACTGTCATCTTCAGGCCGTTTAAGAGGAGATCATGAGACTCATTAAACACTTTAATCAGATTGATGTTCATATATTCCTCCACAGGTCAGGCGGACATACATGATGTCCGCCTGACCACACAGGAACAGGAGCCATCTCTAAGAGACCGGTCCTGTTCCGTAAGTATTCTCTTTATCGTCTAGTTGGTTCCTGTATATTTTGCAATGATCTCATCATACTTGCCGCTGTCTTTGAGACTCTGAAGACCGGCATTGAACTTCTCTAAGAGTTCCTGGTTCTGACCCTTTAATACAACAAAACCGTAAGGTGTGGAATAATCTTCCTTCCTGTCGGCAACGATCTTAAGATGGACATCGGGCTTCTGGCAGTTAAATGCCATGACAGGCTGATCCTCGAAGCAGGCCACTGTATTGCCGGTATCAACATCCTGATACATGATGTCGGACTGGTCAAAATACTTGATCTCATATCCATACTGATCCTTCAGAGCTTCGGCACACTCAGCACCCATGGTTCCTGTCTTAGCGGCTACTTCCTTGCCCTTAAGATCCTCAAATCCCTTGATATCGCTGTCTTCCTTCACAGCCATGCATACATAGGAATCATAGTAAGCCTCAGAGAAATCATAGGTTTCTTTTCTCTTATCTGTGATGGAAGCGCCGGCGATACATCCATCTGCCTGGCCGGACTCTACAGCAGCCATCGCTGCGTCAAAGCCAAGAGACCTCCACTCAACATTAAATCCCTGATCCTCTGCGATAGCATTCATCAGGTCAATGTCGATTCCTACGAATTCGTTGTTCTCGTCGGTAAACTCAAAAGGTGCAAAGGCAGTATCTGTTGCGATCACATAGGACTCGCCGGCTGCCCCGGTAGACTCTTCTGTTCCGCCTGCTCCTCCACAGGCTGCGAGTGAAAAGACCATCATACCTGCCAACAGGATTGCAAAAAGCTTTTTCATTTTTACTACTTCCTTTCTTCTTAATATTTTCACAAGTCCAATGCATGCAGATGAACAAGTCGCCATGGCCTGCATGCAGGACTGGTCAGACATGTATATTATACAATTTTTATGAATAAAATGCAATAACAAAAGTCTGCAGCCATACCCTCCCGGCGGGGCTTATTATTTAATCTTGGCCTGTTCGATCACAGAATCCACTACAATGGAGTTCAGCACTGCTCTGTTAATATAGTTCTTAGAGTAGGTGTCCACATAGCTGCTGTAGTCCTGACCGTTAAAATAGTTCTTTACATCCTCTTCCGTCACGGAAAGATTCTGTTCCTTCGCGATGGCATCTGCCAGAAGATAGGTCTTTACAGTGTTTTCGCAGGTATCGTAGTAGGCATCTCTCATGGCCTGCTCATCCTTGTAGCCATAGCTGCTCATATAATCCTCCAGCTTATAGCCCTGCATGGCGATCTCTGATTTCAGGCCGTCCATAACCACATCCACACGTATGTCGACCAGTTCTTTCGGGATATCCTTAAACTTGGAGTTCTCCATGAGATAGTTCCAGACATAATCGTTCTTCTTGTTATTCTCCATGTTTTCTTTGATCTGCTTCTTCATATCCTTGACAGAAGTAAATCCATAGGTATCCTTGAAGTTCTCCTTGACGAAATCATCTGTCAGTTTGGCATCTTCTTTCTCGCCGATATAATTGATGACAGTGGTAAAAACTGCCTCCTTTCCTGCGAGATCTTTAGCCTGATAGTCTTCGGGGAAGGTCACCTTGACCTCTACTGTCTCACCGGGATTATGGCCGGTCAGCTGTTCTTCAAAAGTATCAATAAAAGTTCCTGAACCGATGGTAAGATCAAAGCCTTTTGCCGATCCCCCCTCAAACTCTTTCCCGTCGACCTTGCCTGTATAATCGATATTGACCGTATCTCCATCTTTTACGGCCCTGTCCTTAATCTCCTTGGTCGTCTGATAGCTGGCCATCAGGGAGTCAATCTGCTGCTGCACTTCATCGTCTGAGGCGCTGATGTCACCCTTATCGATCTTGATGCCCTTGTAATCACATAAGGTGACATAATCTGACGGTGTGACATCGGCCAGAGTTCCGTCTTCGTTGATGCCTTTCCCGTAATCCACCGTGATGTTCATAGCATCTGCCTTAGCCTCTGTCGTCGCCTCAGCTGCTTTCTTGCTGGTATTGCACCCTGCCAGCAGTGCTGCTGACAGAAGGACCACACATCCGGCTGTCCATATTCTTCTCATCGATCCATTCCTCCTGTTTCTTCTGACTGTCTGGTCAGATTCTGCTTGTTGTCATCCCATAAAGACCTATGCCGAGACTTCCCGTCCCAGATCATGCCTTAAAGGGCAGTCTAATCTGTCTCCATCAATGATTTGATCTCATCAACGAGGGCATCGGCAATCCTGGCCCCTCTGGCTGCGGCAGCCCGCGCGCAGAGAAGAGCCTGCTCATAAGACCGGTCCACCCCTCTTCCATCCTTGTACATGAGGGCGAGGCTGTAATAGCCCATGCGGTAGCCTGCCATGTCCACCGTATTCTGAAAGGCGGCAGCCGCCTCTTCATAGTCTCCGTTGTGATAATACCTGGTACCTGTCTGGTACATCTTTTTGACCCTGGATTCCGTCTCCTCAGTCATCTGAGAGCGCTCAAGGTCCCAGGCCTGCGCGATCTTCCGGACCTTGGCAATAGACTTCTCATACTTTGTGTTGACCATGTAGGAACCATCTTCCTTCTGCAGAAGAAGCTTCTGGGTCGTCAGTCCCTCCAGCAGATGGTCCATGCAGTCCGCCAGCTCGCTCTCCGGGACGGAAGCCCCCACCAGTTCCCTGGTTCTTTCCAGATCCACGATATAATGATCGAGCAGGGGCAGCTGTCCTACAAAAAAAACAGAATGCTTCATGACATTCGTCTTTTCCTCCTGACCGGAAGCATTCTGAACCATATGAAACATATGATCTATGTTCTCTTTTGTTAATGTCTTACCTTCCATCATGGCAGCGATTTTTGACTGTTCCATGCTGTTATCCTCCCAAGGTGTGTGTTATTCATCAGCCATCGATCAGTGCAAGAACCTCTTCTTTTGAGATGTAACCAACAGAAGTCCTGGCAATCCGGCCATTCTTGAAAAGGACAAGTGTCGGAATACTTGTCACCTTAAACTGGATGGCAAGCTCGGACTCTTCGTCAACGTTCACCTTGCCCACCTTGATATCCGTTCTCTGGGAAGCGACTTCTTCCACAACAGGTGAGAGCATCTTGCAGGGCCCGCACCAGGCAGCCCAGAAATCAACCAGTACCGGCTGAGAGGACTGGAGTACTTCACGGTTAAAATTATCTTTTGTCAATGTAACTATTGCCATAATATATACTTCCTTTCATATGAATAATATAGAGAAACAATCCCCTCCTTATAAAAGGAGGGACTGTCCTTTACTGAGTATATCACAAGCGGTTCTGTTTGTCCCGTCTATACACAAAAAATTCAAAAGTAGCGCCATCAGGAACGGCATGCGTCAAGAGCCTGTGCAAGGTCGGCGATCAGGTCTTCTTTATCCTCAAGACCGCAGGACATGCGGATCAATCCTGCAGGCACGCCGGCTGCTATCAGTTCATCATCATTCATCTGCCGATGGGTGCTGGTAGCAGGGTTCAGGCAGCAGGTCCTGGCATCGGCCACATGGGTCTCGATCGCTGCCAGCTTCAGATGCTTCATGAACTTCTCCGCCATGGCTCTTCCGCCTTCCAGCTCAAAAGAGACGACCCCGCATCCGCCATGCGGCATATACTTGCTGGCAATCTCATAGTAGGGACTGCTCTTTAAACCCGGATAGGTTACACTGGTCACCAGGTCCTGACTCTCGAGCCACTCAGCCACAGCCTGCCCGTTTTCCACATGTCTCGGCATCCTCACATGGAGGGATTCCAGTCCGAGATTCAGGTAAAAAGCACTCTGGGGAGACTGGGTGCAGCCCAGATCCCTCATCAGCTGGGAGGTTGCCTTTGTGATAAAGGCCCCTTCCAGACCAAACTTTTCTGCGTAGACGATCCCGTGATACGATTCGTCCGGAGTCGTCAGACCCGGGAATCTCTCCGCATGCGCCATCCAGTCAAAGCGGCCGCTGTCCACAACAGCTCCGCCTACGGCCGAGCCATGACCATCCATGTACTTAGTAGTAGAATGGGTCACAATATCTGCGCCCCACTCGATGGGCCTTAAGTTTACCGGGGTGGGGAAGGTGTTGTCCACGATCAGGGGAACGCCGTGCCTGTGGGCAGCAGCTGCAAACTTCTCTATATCCAGGACTGTCAGGGCCGGATTGGCGATGGATTCACCAAAGACAGCCTTGGTGTTGGCCTCGAAGGCTGCATCCAGCTCTTCATCCGTGGCGTCCGGAGATACAAATGTCGACCTGATGCCCATCTTCCCCATGGTCACTTTGATCAGGTTGTAGGTCCCTCCGTAAATAGAAGATGATGCCACGATATGGTCTCGTGCCTCGCAGATATTAAAGATGGCAAAGAGATTGGCCGCCTGTCCCGAGGAAGTCAGCATGCCGGCTGTCCCTCCTTCCATGGCCGCGATCTTGGCTGCCACATAATCACAGGTGGGGTTCTGCAGTCTGGAGTAAAAATAGCCCGGAGCCTCCAGGTCAAAAAGCCTGCCCATATCCTCGCTGGTGTCATATTTAAAAGTGGTGGACTGGATGATCGGCACCTGCCTGGGCTCTCCGTTTCCCGGCCTGTATCCGGCCTGCACACATTTTGTTCCGATATTGTAATCCTTCATGGTGAATTCGCCTCCTGTATATTTTTCACCATGTGATTTTATCACAAGATGAGGCAATAGTAAAGAAAATTGAGACGTCCCGTTACCGTGACGCCTCCTTGATATTACTCATCGAAATACAGTATCTTTTCTTCATCCAGCTTCAGATAGTCCGGCAGACCTTTTTCCTCCAGCAGGCCGCAGAGATCTCTCTGCACAAACCAGGAGATCAGATCCTCCTCATTGTCTCCGCGCACAGCGGGTCTGATATAATAGTTCCGTTCGAACGGAAGGTCATCGATCCGTTCCAGCCGGAAGGGGACGGTCTTGTCGCTGTCTTCTCCCCAGACCGGAATAAAATCGTGTGCCCTGTAGCCGATATGGGTGAACCTGTCCGGCAGGGTGCAGCTGGTGGAGACCAGGACTCCCCAGCTGTCAGCCCGGAAGCTGTGGTCGCTGATCCTTGTGGCCCTGGAAAAATTCTTACAGCCGGTCAGAGCTGCCGCTTTTATCGAAGCAGGCTTTGCAAAGACCTCTGCTTTCCTTCCCTGACTGATGATCTTTCCCTCGTCCAGAATGATGATCTCATCACTGAACCTGTAGATCTCATCCCTGCTGTGAGAAACCATGTAGACCGGTCCGGGATAATCTTCAAGCTGCATCAGAAGTTCTCTTTGCATCCTGTCCTTCAGGTGGCCATCCAGGGCAGAAAAGGGCTCGTCCAGAAGAATCATCTCCGGCTGGCAGGCAAGGATCCTTGCCAGGGCCACCCTCTGCTGCTGGCCGCCGGACAGTTCGGAAGGAATCTGTCCCTCAAGGCCGGTCAGGTGAAAACGTGTGATCAGCTCAGAGACGGTCTTCTTCTTTTCCTGTCCTCGTCCGGGAATTCCGGCTCCGATGTTTTCCTCCACCGTCATATTGGGGAAAAGAGCATAATTCTGAAAAAGGTAGCCGATGCGGCGCTTCCTGGGACTGACATTGATCCGGCGTCCGGTATCAAGTAAGACCCTGTCATCCATGGACAGAAAGCCCTTCTGGGGTGTCATGATCCCTGCAAGCATCTTTAAGGTCATGCTTTTCCCGGCTCCGGAGCCGCCCAGGATCCCCAGCCGCAGGGACCTGCTTTTCAGACTGATGTCAAGAGTAAAATTGTCATATTTTTGCTTAAACTCTGCCTGGATCACCATTTTATCTGCTGCCTCCCGGATCTCCCTGAGATGATATTCATGATCAGCATAATGAGAAAGGCGATCACCATGACCACACCCACCCACAGGCCTGCCGTGATATAGTCACCGTTCTGGATGACCATGGCGATCCGCTGGGAGATGGTGCCCGTCTTCCCCGGAATATTTCCCGCCAGCATGGAAGTGGCCCCGTACTCACCGATCGCCCGGGCAAAGGTCAGGACAGTTCCGGAGGCGATGCCGGGACGGGCAGCCGGAAAAACAACCTGAAAGAATATCTTCATGTCAGACATGCCCAGGGTTCTCCCGGCATAGATCAGGTTGATATCTACCTGTTCAAAGGCAGCCCTGGCATTCCGGTACATCAGGGGAAAGGAAATGACAAAGGCCGCGATGACACAGCCTGCCCAGGACTGGACGATCTTAATATCAAAATGGTCATAAAGGGTCATCCCGACCGGCCGGCGTCTGCTGAACAAAAGCAGGAGAAAGAAGCCGGAGGCTGTGGGGGGCAGGACCATGGGCAGGGTCAGGATGGAGTCGATCACCGCCCTGACTCCTGTCCGCCGTCCCATGATCCATCCGGCCGCCATGGTACCGAAGATAAAACACAATACCGTGGCCACAATCCCTGTTTTTAAGGAGATGATGAGCGGACTCCAGTCCAGCCCTTTTAACAGTTCAATCATGGCATTTCCTTTACTCTCTCATGGTTTTAATGAGATTCATTTCACATTGGTATCAAAATAATACTGGTCAAATACTTCCTTTGCTTCATCTGATGTGATGAAATCGATAAAGTCTTTTGCAGCAGCTGTTTC
>CADBNQ010000147.1 GCA_902796045.1 uncultured Lachnospiraceae bacterium
GGCAGACCGGGATTCCTGCGGGGGAATCGTTAAGTGCCTGATCACCGGTATGCCTGCCGGTGTCGGAGAACCTGTTTTTGATAAACTTTCTGCCAGACTGGGGCAGGCGGTCCTTTCCATAGGGGCAGTAAAGGGCTTTGAGATCGGAGATGGCTTTGCCGCGGCATTGTCCGGCGGATCAGTGAATAATGACTGTTTTTCCGTCTCTGAAGGGGAAATTGTCAAGGAAACAAATCACGCCGGCGGGCTCCTGGGCGGCCTCAGTGACGGGTCAGACATCGTATTCAGGGCAGCATTCAAGCCAACGCCCTCCATCAGCAGGCCCCAGCATACGGTGACCGTGGACGGCCAGGATACCATGTTAGAGATCCGGGGGAGGCATGATCCCGTCATCGTGCCCAGAGCGGTCGTCGTAGTGGAGTGCATGGCTGCTGTCACCCTGCTGGACCTGCTCCTGATCAACATGGGAAGCCGAATGGATAAAGTGAAAGAGTATTATCGATCAATCGATATCTAAAACTTCTCGACAAAGCATTTTCTTTGTGATAGAATAGTCTCCGTATGTAAAGGTTGGGAAGAATATGTATACATTACTGACAAGGGACGGACTGGCGAAGAGAGGACGTCTGGAGACAGTTCACGGGACCATAGAGACTCCTGTATTCATGAATGTCGGCACAGTCGGAGCGATCAAGGGTGCCGTCAGTACGGATGATCTAAAGATGATCGGAACCCAGGTTGAGCTGTCCAACACCTACCATCTTCATGTCAGGACCGGAGATAAGCTGATCAAAGAATACGGAGGCCTTCACAGGTTTATGTCCTGGGACCGGCCCATCCTGACGGATTCCGGTGGATTCCAGGTCTTTTCCCTGGCCGGACTACGGAAGATCAGGGAAGAAGGGGTCACCTTTCAGTCCCATATAGACGGACACACCATATTTATGGGCCCTGAGGAGAGTATACAGATTCAGTCCAATCTTGGATCGACCATCGCCATGGCTTTTGATGAATGTCCCTCCAGTGTTGCTGAGAAATCATATATCAGAGATTCTGTGGACAGGACCACCAGATGGCTCGAACGGTGCAGGAGCAGGATCCGGGAATTAAACAGTCTTCCGGATACGGTCAATCCCCGGCAGATGCTTTTCGGCATCAACCAGGGAGGGATTTATGCTGATATCCGGATCGAGCATGCAAAAAGGATCGCCCAGATGGACCTTGACGGATATGCCGTAGGCGGTCTGGCCGTGGGAGAGTCCCATGAGGAGATGTATCACATCCTTGATGAGACGGTACCATGGCTCCCTGCAGACAGACCCACTTACCTGATGGGGGTCGGGACTCCGGCCAATATCATCGAAAGTGTAGACCGGGGTGTGGATTTTTTTGACTGCGTCTATCCTTCCAGGAACGGAAGACACGGGCATGTTTACACCCACCATGGCAGATTGAATATGTTCAATAAGAAACATGAGCTGGATCACCGTCCTATAGAGGAAGGGTGCGGATGTCCCGCCTGCAGAAGTTACAGCAGGGCCTACATCCGCCACCTGCTTAAGGCGGGTGAGATGCTGGGGATGAGACTGTGCGTCCTTCATAATCTCTATTATTACAACCATCTCATGGAGGAGATCCGGACTGCCATCGAAGAAGGCAGATATAAAGCGTTTAAACGATCCGCCCTGGAGGCTCTGATGACTCCGGAGGATTAAGGGAAACTATCATAACAAGTGGAGGTAATTATGGGTAGTATGTTTTTAGCAGCCAATGCACAGAGTTCCATGATGATGATCGTTGTTTATCTGGTATTGTTCGGCGGGATCATTTATTTTATGACCATCCGTCCCCAGAGAAAACAGCAGAAGGAAAAAGAGGCACTTCACAGTTCCATGCAGCCGGGAGACAGTGTCCTGACCACCAGCGGCTTCTATGGGGTGATCATCGACATCATGGATGATACCGTTATCGTTGAGTTCGGAAGCAACCGCAACTGCCGGATCCCCATGCAGAAGGACGCCATTGCAGCTGTTGAGAAGCCCAACCTGTCCAAGAAAGAAGAAGAATAATCTTTTCAATACAACGGGTTTATGCTATAATGACCTAAATCGGGACCGGCAGCGGTTTCCCGGTTTAAGACAGATTATCAAGTGAGGAGGCGCTGCTATGAAACGTGTGAAGACACTTACCGGCAAGAAGACCTATGCAGGCAGCATGTGCAAGGGTGGCTGCGGCGAATGCCAGACATCTTGTCAGTCAGCCTGCAAGACATCCTGTACAGTAGGCAACCAGACATGTGAGAATCATAAATAAAGCAGATTACTGCCAGGCAGATAGGGTGAACAGGTACCTGTTCACCCTATCTGTTGTGCCCGGGAAGACAGGCAGGTCCGTCGCCGGATAGATGATGAGCGGGTCTTGAATGATGAGAGGATTTCGTTTTGGTACACCAGTATAAGAATAACGGATACAACATCGTGATGGATGTATGCAGCGGTGCTGTCCATGTGGTCGATGATGTAACCTATGATGTGATCGCGCTTTTTTCCGAGAAGAGCCCTGATGAGATCAGGAGGCTTCTGCCCTATGAGGACCAGGAGATCGAAGAGGCCTTAGAGGAGGTCATTTCTCTGAAAGAAGAGGGCCTTCTTTTTTCTGAAGACATTTATGAGGAATATATTGAAGAAGTAAAGAACAGAAAGACCGTGGTCAAGGCCCTGTGTCTCCATATTGCTCATGACTGCAATCTTGCCTGCCGCTACTGCTTTGCGGGGGAGGGAGAGTACAAGGGAGACCGGTCTCTGATGAGCCCTGAGGTGGGACGGGCTGCACTGGATTTTCTTGTACAGAACTCCGGCAGCCGGCATAACCTTGAGGTGGATTTTTTTGGTGGTGAGCCCACCATGAATTTTGATGTCGTCAGGGAGATCGTCCGCTACGGAAGAAGCCTGGAGGACAAGTACGATAAGCATTTCCGCTTTACGCTGACCACCAACGGCATCCTGCTGGATGACGAGATCATGGACTTTGCCAACCGGGAGATGGACAATGTCGTCCTGAGCATAGACGGCCGCAAAGAGGTGAATGACTATATGCGGCCGACAAAGAACGGCAGGTCGAGCTATGACATCATCATGCCGAAGTTCATCCGTTTTGCGGAGTCAAGACAGCAGGAAAGATACTATGTGAGAGGTACATTTACCAGGAGGAATCTGGACTTCTCCAGGGATGTGCTCCATCTGGCCGATGCCGGATTTAAACAGATTTCCATGGAGCCGGTCGTCAGCTCCCCCGAAGAGCCTTACAGCATCCGGGAAGAAGACCTCCCCGTGATATTTGAAGAGTATGACAGACTGGCCGCAGAGATGGTCAGCCGCAGCAGGGAAGGAAGATGGTTTAATTTCTTCCACTTTATGATTGACCTGACCGGCGGACCCTGCGTGGCAAAGAGACTGTCAGGGTGTGGGAGCGGAACAGAATATCTGGCTGTCACCCCCTGGGGAGACCTCTATCCCTGCCATCAGTTTGTCGGTGAGAAGGATTATCTTCTGGGTGATGTCTATAAGGGGATAGAAAGAGCGGAGATCTGTGATGCATTCCGATCATGCAATGTATATACCAAGAAAAAATGCAGGGACTGCTTTGCCAGGTTCTACTGCAGCGGCGGATGTGCCGCCAATTCATATAAGTTCCACGGCACCATAGATGACACCTGTGATCTGAGCTGTGAGATGGAAAGAAAAAGAGTCGAGTGCGCCATCATGATCAAGGCGGCACTGGCACAGGAAGGAGAAGATGAGTAACATGGCGATGAAAAGAAAGAGTAAGGCCAACCCGAGACAGAAGGCGATACTGACGATCGTGGTGATCCTTGCAGTGGCAGCTCTGTGCATCTACACTGTTCTGGTCGGCCTTGGAAAACAGCATAAAGGTTCTGCAAAGAACATTGAGCTGGGTCTGGATCTGGCGGGCGGTGTCAGTATCACCTATGAGGTAACTGACAAGAATCCTACGGATAAGGATATTGAGGATACGATCTACCGTCTGCAGAAGCGTGTGGAAGGCTACAGTACCGAATCCGAAGTCTATAAAGAGGGTTCCAACCGTATCACTGTGGAGATCCCCGGTGTCACAGATGCCAACACTATTCTGGAAGAACTTGGTAAGCCCGGTGACCTGTCCTTCAAACTGGAGGATGGTACGGAAGTCCTTACCGGAGCCAATATCAAGAGCGCTGAAGCCGGCACACAGACAGAGAACGGCATGAAGAACTATGTGGTTCAGCTGTCCATGGATGCCAAAGGGGCTGAGGCATTTGCCACAGCGACTTCAGCCAATATCGGCAAGCCCATATATATCTATTATAACGGGGAAGTCGTCAGTGCCCCGACTGTTCAGTCCGCCATCACCAATGGTGAATGTGTCATCGAGAACATGGAGAGCTTTGAGAAGGCAGAAGAACTGGCAACGACCATCCGTATCGGTGCCCTGCCTCTGACCCTGAAAGAGATGCGGTCTCAGGTTGTAGGAGCCAAGCTCGGACAGAACGCCATCCAGTCCAGTCTCCGCGCAGGACTGATCGGTCTGATCGTCATCTTCCTCTTTATGACCATCGTATACAGGTTCCCTGGATTCCTTTCCGGCATAGCCCTGTTCGGATATGCGATCCTTGACCTGCTGGCCATCAACGGCTTTAATGCCACCATGACCTTCCCCGGCATCGCCGGTGTGCTCCTGTCCATCGGTATGGCCGTGGACGCCAATGTCATCATCTTTACCCGTATCCGGGAGGAGATCTCTTCCGGCAAGAGTGTGATCAATGCAATCAATGCCGGCTATGACAAGGCCCTCTCTGCCATTCTGGACGGAAATATCACCACCCTGATCGCAGCGGCAGTTCTCTGGGTCAAGGGATCAGGTACAGTCAAGGGATTTGCCCAGACACTGGCGATCGGTATTCTTTTATCCATGTTTACAGCCCTCTTCCTGACCAAACGGCTGATGATCAGCTTTTACGAGCTTGGCGTGCAGGACGAGAAGTTTTATGGCAGAGCAAAGCCCTTCAGGGTATTTAACTATATCAAGGCCAGCAAGTTCTGCGTCATCGGTTCTCTGATCGTGATTCTGATTGGTTTTATCATGATGCCGGTCAACCAGGGAAAATACGGTGAGCCTCTGAATTATGACCTGGAGTTTTCCGGCGGTACAGCCGTGACCATGACACTTGACCAGGAACTGACTGACGACCTGGACGCCCAGATCTGTCAGACAGTAAAGGAAGCGGTCAATGTCAAGACTGTCCAGAGTCAGAAAGTCCTGAATTCCAATCAGCTGGTGGTTAAGACCAACGAGCTGACAGTAGCCGAACGTGAGACCCTGGAGAAGGCCCTGAAGGATCACTACAAGATTTCTGATTATCAGACACAGGAGATTACCGCCAGCGTTTCACAGGAGATGAAAAACGACGCGATCGTAGCTGTTGTGATCGCCACCATCTTCATGCTGATCTACATAGCTATCCGCTTCAAGGACATGAAATTCGGCGCCAGCGCAGTCATCGCTCTTCTGCATGACGTGGCCGTTGTCTTCACCGTTTACTCAGTGGTAAGGCTTTCTGTAGGTAACACCTTTATCGCATGTATGCTGACCATCCTCGGATATTCGATCAATGCGACTATCATCATCTTTGACCGTATCCGTGAGAATATGAAGAACAACCAGCTGATGAAGCAGGGTCTGGATGTGGTGGTGAACTCCAGTATCAGCCAGACACTGACCAGGACAGTGAATTCGTCACTGACCTCCTTTATCACAGTCTTTATTCTCTACATGATCGGGCCGACCTCCATCAAAGAGTTTACGCTCACATTAATGTGCGGTCTGGTCTGCGGTGCCTACTCTTCCGTATGCATCACCGGCCCTATATGGTACTTCATGTCTAAGAGAAGTGCCCAGGCCAAAGTGAAGAAGGCCGAGGAAGCCAGAGAAAACCGTAAGAACAAGAA
>CADBNQ010000148.1 GCA_902796045.1 uncultured Lachnospiraceae bacterium
AGGGGAGAGAAGACGCCTTCTCCAATCCGGATGTGAGAAAAGACACTGCCCCCTCTCTGGGCCATCCCGATGGTCTCAGCTGTGTGTACAGGAAGGTCCCCTGCCATAGCTGCTGCGGCAATAAGACGGGATGCCAGTATAGTGCCCTGGCCGCCGACTCCGCACAGGATAATATTCTTTTTCATGACCTGGTCCTCCTTTCCTGTGTATCGTTCTTCAGGCCGCCATGAATGGCAGCAGCCGGACAGATCTGTTCACAGAGTGTGCAGCCCGTGCACTGACCAGCGTCGATCCGGACCTTACTGCCTGTCTCATCCAGGACCAGGGCCGGACAGCCCAGCTGGTTGATGCATTTCTTACAGCCGATGCATTGATCCGCATCGACCACAGATTTTCCGCCGGGTTTTGATATGGCAATGCAGGGTGAGCGGAAAATCACTGCCTTTACTCCGGGCAGGGCGTCAATCCGGCGGACAGCTTCTACAGACTGTTCATAGTCCAGAGGATCCAGCACCTCGACCGTGGTCAGGCCGATGGCCTCAAGGATCTTCTCCATGCTGACTCTGGCAACGATGTCGCCCATGATGGTCCTCCCCGTGCCGGGATGAGGCTGGTGGCCGGTCATGGCAGTCGTGGAATTATCCAGGATCACCAGGGTCATATTGGCCTGGTTATAAAATGCATTGATCGTCCCGGTGATACCGGATGCGAAAAAGGTGGAATCACCTACAAAAGCAAAACAGTGTGTCTCCGGGTCCATGTGGCCCACACCCTGGGCGATGCCAAGGCCTGCGCCCATGCACAGGCAGGTGTCACACATATCCAGAGGAGCTGCGTTCCCAAGAGTATAGCAGCCGATATCCCCGCAGTAGATGGTCTTTTTTCCCTTCATAGCCATCTTGACGATGTAGAAGGAAGCCCGGTGGGGACAGCCGGCGCAGAGCACCGGCGGACGGACCGGCAGGGGCGGGGGAGCGGGAAGGACCCTTTCCTCTGTCTTACGGCCGGTAAAATGACTGATGGCGGCGGCTGTGATCTCCCTGCTGTTCTCGCCGGATGGAGGGAGGTGGCCTGTCAGCTTACCCAGAATCTTCACCGGGAGCCTGTACTTGCCGCAGACGTAGGTCAGAGCCCGCTCGATGACAGGGTCAAGCTCTTCAATGCAGAGAACTTCATCAAGGCCTTCCAGGAAGGTCAGGGCAAGCTTCTCCGGGAAGGGGAAGGGGGTTGCCACTCTGAAGATCCTGGTCTTTTCGATGCCGGGACTGTCCTGCGTATACATGAAGCTGATCCCCTGGGTGGCGATCCCTTTCCGCAGGCTGCCGTCTTTCTCCGGCAGAATGCAGTTCCTATCGTAGTCGGAAAAGGTGTCTGAAAGCTCTGCGTTTCTTTTCTCGATCAGCGCATGGTTTTTCACGGAGAGTCTGGGAAAGATGACCCATCTGGAGGGGTCCTTTTCAAAACCCTTCATGGGATGAGTCCGGTACTCTTCCGGATCGTGGACATCAACAGAGGCATAGCCGTGATCGATCCTGGTGGTGGGACGGAAAAAGACAGGTGTCTTGTATTTCTCTGAAAAATCAAAAGCCTCTCCGATCATGGTGTAGGCCTCCTCCACGGAACAGGGGTCGAAAACCGGGACCTTGGAATAGGCTCCGAAGGTTCGGGTGTCCTGCTCGGTCTGGGAGGAGATCGGTCCGGGGTCATCAGCCACGAGGATGACCATCCCGCCTTCGACGCCGATGTATTCCAGGCTCATCAGGGGATCGGCAGCCACATTCAGGCCTACCTGTTTCATGGTCACCAGAACTCTGGCTCCGCTGTAGGCCGCGCCTGCTGCCACCTCCATGGCCGCCTTTTCGTTGATCGACCACTCTACGTATACATTACCGGGATTTCTCTTAGCCACAGTCTCCAGTACCTCCGTGGAGGGAGTCCCCGGATATCCGGCTGCCAGATTCACTCCGGCAGCAAGTGCTCCCAGCGCGATGGCTTCATTTCCCATCAAAAACTCTTTATGCATGCTGTTCCCCTTTCTATAATCAGAGAATCTCTCCGATTCTCGCTGCAATCTCTGCCATCTCTTCTGCCGGCCTTACCAGGGCGAATCGGATATAACCTTCCCCTCTCGGGCCGAAAGCTGTACCCGGGGTGCCGATGATTCCTGTTTTATCCATAAGCTCTTCTATGAAGGATACAGAAGTATAGCCGTCCGGAACCGGCAGCCAGACAAACATGGTGCCGTCAGAATCCGGGACATCCCAGCCGGCTTTCCTTAAACCGCCGCACAGGGCATCCCTGCGGCGCTGGTATTCCTGACACTGGGCCCGGATCTCATCCAGGGGGCCGGTCAGGGCAGCCACCGCAGCCTTCTGGGCGGGATAGGGAATCCCGAAATCATACTGGCTTCGAAGAAGCTTCAAGGCATCTATGATCTCCTTGTTGCCGATCAGATAAGACAGGCGGAGCCCGGTCAGGTTGAAAGATTTGGACAGGGAGAAAAACTCTGCGCCTACCTCCCTGGCCCCGGGCAGGGACAGGAAGGAAAAACCTTCTCGTCCGTCAAAGATGATATCAGAGTAGGCATTGTCATTGATAATAAAGAATCCGTACTTTCTGGCCAGCTCGATCGTATGGAGATACATTTCCTTTGGTGCTGCCGCACCAACAGGATTAGAGGGATATGAGAGGACGATGAACTTCGCCCGTCTGAGCACATCCTCAGGAACAGACTCCATATCCGGAAGAAAATGATTCTTTTCTTCCAGTCCGTAAAAGTAGATCTCGGCGTCTGCCAGAAGAGCGCCGGCTTCGTAGATCGGGTATCCCGGATCCGGCAGCAGGATAATGTCGCCGGGATCTGCCAGGGCCATGGCAAGATGTCCCATGCCCTCCTGGGTTCCGTGGACACCGGTAATCTCATCCGGCCGGATCTCTGTCTGGTAGCGGTCCCTGTAGTAGGAGACCAGGGCGTCAAGCACCTCCGGGGTATCCGTCAGCGAATACCGGTAATTCGCAGGGTCAAGGGATGCTTCCGACACAGCCTTCATGATGTGTGCCGGCGGCTTGAAGTCCGGTGTGCCGATGGACAGGTTGATCACCTGACGCCCTGAAGCAATCAGCTGTTCTTTTTTCTCGTCCATTGCCGCAAAGATACCGGTCTGAAATTTATTTAAACGATCAGCTCTCTTAAAATCCATGTTCTTTCCTCCGGAATAGTAATACCGTCATATCATATTTGGGCATTGTTTTTTTGCTTCTATATAATGCCCTGTTTTTTTTCAGGTGTCAACAAACATTTTTCAATCAATAGAGGAATTATATTGTAAAATGTGTTAGTATAATAATAATCTATTATAAACTCGCCCGGGAGGAATGTTCCCGGGTCTTTAAGAGGGCAGATATGGCTACCGGAAATTATAAATGGTATAAACTTGATAATGCAGCCACCATCGTGCCTGCCACCGCAAGGGGTTCGGATACCCGCGTATTCAGGGTTACCTGTGAGCTTAAGGAGGATGTGGACGCAGAGTATCTCCAGGAAGCACTGGATGAAGCTCTGCAGGAGTTTCCCCATTTTAATGTGGTGCTCAGAAAGGGATTTTTCTGGTATTATCTGGACAGCACAGACCAAAGACCGAAGGTCCGGCGTGAAGAGATCCCGGCCTGCAGTCCTTTGTTCTTTTCAGGAAGACGGAGTATCCTTTATCGGGTCAGCTATTTCAGGAGACGGATCAATCTGGAGATGTTTCATGCCCTGGCAGACGGGACCGGCGGTTTTTTATTCATGAAGAAACTGGTCATGATCTACTGTCACATGAGATACGGGACGGCCGTGCCGCCCAATGAGGATATCCTGTCGTCAGCGGATGAGAAGAACAAGGATGCCTTTGCCCATTTCTACAGCAGAGAGAAGAGCAGCAGCCAGCTGTGGAAGATGATGTCCATGAAAGCTTACCAGATCCGCCAGGATAAGGATGACAACATGCAGAATCACCTGGTGGAGGGGACGGTATCCGCCAGAGCATTTGTCGAGGTTGCCCATAGATACCATACTACGGCAGGCATCCTGACAGTAGCTCTCTACATAGAAGCAGTGATCAAGTCAATGGCGATCAAGGATTACAGATATCCCCTGGTCGTCAGTGTGCCGGTCAACCTGCGGCAGTATTTCCCGTCAGATACGACCAGAAACTTTTTTGGTGTGATCAATATTGAGTTCAGGGCAGAAGACTATGACGGCACGCTCGAGAGCATCCTGCCCAGTGTCAGAGCATCCTTTGACAGGCAGCTGTCCGAAGAGAACATCCGGGCGACCATGAACGGCTACAGTGCCCTTCAGCACAATGTCATCATCAAGATGCTCCCTCTATTTCTCAAGGACCTGGGGATCATGTTCTTTTCCCACCTGACCAGAAAGGGGACTACGGCAACACTTTCCAATCTGGGCAGGATACAGATGCCGGAGGAACTTGCCCAATATATCGACCGTTTTTCCGGTTTTATGTCGACACAGAACATGCAGATCTGTATCTCCACCTACAATGATAAGATGGTTTTCGGTGCAGTATCTGCCTATTCAGAACACAGAGTCCTCCTGGGCTTTTTCAGGAAGCTCAGATCCCTGGGGCTGTCTGTGGAGATTGCTTCCAATGATTATGATGCAGGATTCGGCTGCAGGGAGGTGGATAAGGATGCAGTATTGTCCGAAATGCAAAGTGCACATACGGGGGAATAAACGCTGCTGTCCTCTTTGTGAAGGCAGCCTGACAGGTTCTCCTTCCGACCCGGCATTCCCTGCTCTGGAGCAGAGGCGGTTCAGCTTTTCTCTGATCTTTAAAGTGTGCCTTTTCCTCTTTGTGATTGTCGAGGTCGTGATGATGATGATCAATATCATGACCCATTTTCAGTATCATCTGCCCGGCCTGATCATGATGTGGGCGCCCTTTGTTCTTTTAGATCTGGGCGTTGCCTTTTATTACAGGGGAAATATCATAAAGCTGATCTCGGGACAGGCCTATGTACTGATGGCTGTCTGCTTTTTGATCGACAGACATAACGGACATCTCTCGTGGAGTATACAGTGGGTGATTCCTGCCACCCTGCTCAGCCTGATTATCGTAACTATTATCATCGGATACGCAGTCGGCCTGCGGATGGTGGATTATATGATCTACCTGGCTCTGGACGTCCTGCTTTCGGTGCTTCAGCTCATCCCTGTGTACCTGGGAATCAACACGATGCCCTATGCCGCAGTGATCAGCGTGGGAGTGATGATCGTGATCGCCGCTTTTGTAGTTATCTTTCGTTCACGGGATCTCGGCAATGCATTTTCAAAATATATGAATGTGTGACAGAAAGGAATACGATGTTTTTTCACTATCCATTTGCAGATAAAATGCAGCAGATGCTTGAGCATACCGGAGATTTTGTAGAGAACCAGATTGGCAGAACTATTCAGCAGACGGACCGGATGGCCCCTGAGCTGGTGGGAAAGCCTGAGAGAAAGGTCTGGTACATGGTCCCTCTGAAGAATGGCATCTGCGCTGACGGAAGTCCTTATCATGTCTATATCAAAAGAGGGAACAGAAAGCGGCTCTGCATCTTCTTTTCAGGAGGGGGTGTCGCCTGGGACCAGTACATGGCGGAAAGGCCTGTGACAGGCGGTAAGGTTGCCGCGGGCCAGCCAAATTTCTACTGGAATAATCTGCGGCCCTTTACCCAGGTCATGAATATCAATGTAGGGATCACGGAGACGGGAGGACCGGCGAATCCTTTTGACAGCTGGTCCTTTCTTGTGATAACCTATGCTACAGGCGACTTCCATGTGGGAACCAGCGATTACGAGTACCAGACGACAGAGGGGACAAAGAAAGTCGTCCATTTTCAGGGATACCGTAATTTCAGTGAGGCTATGAAGAAGGCCAGGGAGCTCTTTCCGGATCCGGAGAAGCTTCTGATCGCCGGAGATTCGGCCGGCGGCTTTGCGGTTCCGGCACTGACACCGGAGATTCTCGGCCGCTATTATCCGGACTGCAAAGATGTAACCTGTCTTTCGGACAGCTC
>CADBNQ010000149.1 GCA_902796045.1 uncultured Lachnospiraceae bacterium
GATCACTTTCAAATACAAGAAGATGAAAGTCTCCGGCTGCAAGGCCAAGGCAGTGAAGAAACAGCAGTGGGCTTTGCAGAACATGGACAAGTATCAGTCATCTGTATTAGATGAATTACTGTTCTGATGCTGCCTCCGGCTTATTCGAAAATACTTTTGGGAGTATGAAGATGAATAAAAAAACCATCTCACCTATCGCCTATATACATACAGATTATCCTTCCAGATTCGGGATCCCCCGCCAGTGCGGCCTTGTTGAGAATGAGGGAACCATCGTGTTCGAGGAGGCCTATCGCAGTCCGGACTTTGTCAGGGAGCTTGATGGATATTCTCATATCTGGCTGATATGGGGATTTTCCGAGAATGAAGCAGAAGGCTGGCAGCCAACCGTGAGGCCGCCCAGACTTGGGGGCAGCAGGAGTGTCGGTGTATTCGCTTCCCGGTCTCCCTTCCGGCCCAATGGCCTTGGATTAAGCGTGGTGAGGCTGTTGAAGGTTGATATGGAGGATGGAAGCTCCGGGTCTGTACCCATCCTGCATGTATCGGGTGCAGACCTGATGGATCGGACACCAATCTATGACATCAAGCCCTACATGCCGTCTTCTGATTCTGTTCCGGAGGCCTCAGCCGGCTATGCCAGAACCGCAAAGGATCAACACCTTGAAGTGCAGTGCCGCCCTGACCTTGTGGACCTGATCCCCGAAGGAAAAAGAAAAGCCTTGTTTGAAAGCCTGGCTCTTGATCCCAGATCGCCTTACCAGAAGGATACTGACAGGGCCTTCTGTATGGGCTATGCAGGTCTGGATGTTCGATTTCAGGTAGAAGGGAATACGCTGACTGTGCTTGAAGTGGTTCCGGCCCAGAGGGGAGGAAAGTGATGAAAAGAAAGGGATTGAAGCAGCAATTGAATCAGAAACTGAAACACTTTTCTGCAGTTTTGCTTTTAGCAGTTCTGATACTCAGCCTTTGTGCATGCGGCAGCAGTAAGGGCGGAACCGGCAGGGATCAGGCTGTCGAACAGACGACCGGGGCAGCGGCTGAATCGGAGAAGAGTGAAGATTTTGATCCGCTCTTTTATCTGGGACATGAGCTGGAGAAGTCTTCAGATCATCTCCTGAAGACAGGAGAGGATGTGGATGATATCTATTCAGAACTGATCTGGACATCTGTTGCGGATACTTTTCCCTCTCGTTTTGATCTCCGTGAACGTGGAACCGTGACTCCTGTTAAGTCACAGAATCCCTGGGGAACCTGCTGGAGCTTCGCTACGATTGCGGCAAGTGAAACCAGTATATTGAATTCTCTTGGCCTGACAATGGATTCCTACCGGGAAAAATATGGGGAGGACCTTGATCTGTCCGAAAGGCATCTGGCCTGGTTCACCACAAAAGCCCTGCCGGAGCTCAGTGAGTATCCATCGGGCAAATACCCCTATGAACCGGCCCAGCCGGGAGAGGGACTGCATCTCCTGGAGGAGGATGATAATGAACCGCTCAATGCAGGCGGCAATTATTTTCTTTCAGCCACCAGCCTGTCAGCCGGTATCGGGATCCTGAAAGAAAAATATGCGCCATATACCAATAACGAAGGCAGCACGAACATATCAGGAGACTGGAGTCTCCCGGAGAAAGACCGCTATGCCGTATCCTATGAGCTGAAAGATGCCAGCATCCTTCCTTCACCAGCTTCCGTTGACGGAAAGGGTAATTACCTGTATCGTCCTGCCGCAACCGAAGCTGTGAAAACAGAGCTTCTTGCCGGACGTGCCGTAGGGATCTGCTTTTACGCAGATAGTTCCATGCCGGACCTCTCTAAGGAAGAGAAACGCAAAATCCTTAAGAGAAATCTGAAAGGCTACACTAACGTATCAGAAGAAGAGAAAGCTTACTATATTGATGTCCGTTCGGGCTTTATTGAAACCGATGACCTCTCTTCAGAGGAATTGGGCAAACTGATCCGGCTGAGACTTCGCATGAACCATTTGCCGGAGTCTTTCTATGATGTGTCCAGATATGACCACGATCAGCTGGCGGAGATTCTGATGAGCGATGCTTTCGGAAAGAGCTATGAGGAGATTGCTGCATACGCTCATCAGGAAACATATATGACTTTTATCGGATCCGATCCTGTGACGTATGCGCAATATACCTATAAGGACAGGTATCCCAACCATTCTGTGACAGTCGTTGGATGGGATGACAGCTTCTCTGCAGAGAACTGGCCAGAAGACCGCCGTCCTCCTGCAGACGGTGCCTGGATTGTAAAAAACAGCTGGGGCACTGATTGGGGGAACGATGGATATTTCATGCTTTCTTATTATGATAAGTCACTGTGCGGGATCGGAACCTTTGAGTATGTTGTGTCAGATGAGAATCAGAACATGGACTATCTGAATATCCTCGAGTATGACAATATGCCCTCAGAGATCATCAGTTCGACCCTTTTTGACGCACCTGTTTACGCAGCCAATGTCTTTTCAGTGGATAAAGAAAGTGTTCTGGAGTACGTTTCTGCCATGACCGGTGACCTGAATACGACAGTCACTGCGTCCATTTATCTGCTGGACAAGGACGCAGAAGAGCCCACAGACGGAAAGCTTTTGGAGAGTGTCACTGAAACTTTCAGGTTCGCAGGCTATCATCGACTGACTCTCAGTGACAAGCTGCTTCTCCCTGAAGGAAGCCGTTTCAGTGTTGTGATCATGGAGAATGTTCCTGTAGAAAATGGCAGAAAGTTTGCACTGGTCAATACCAGCAGTTTGAATGAAGAAGGTGCGAAATCTTTTAACGATCGATATAAGGATGAGGGTCGATCTGTCAAGCGGTACGCCAAAGGCGTCGTCAATCCCGGTGAAAGCTATGTCAGCTTTGAATCAGGGAAATGGTCAGACTGGTCGGAAGCGATATCCGCTTTTAAAAATATGGGATCAAATAGCTATATGTCCTATGATAACCTGCCAGTCAAAGCATATCTATATCCCTGTGAACAGGTTAAGAAGGTCCATGATCTGTCCAGACCGATACCGACCGAGGGCGGAACAGCGGCTGTCTGTCCGAAGGATGGATATACGTTGATCGACCTTACAGGGAAATAGGCAAAGAGGACTGGCTTTAGCTACAGACTCTTTTTCGGAGGGAGATCTTCCTCATGTCCGTACAGCCACTCTGCTTCAGCCAGCTTCTCATGGTTGAGATCGGAATCCTTGTAATCGTAATCCTCCACACCTTCCAGCTGATAAGGCTTCTCCAGACCGGCATCACTGAGGGCAAAGGTGATCCTTCTCCTCATGACGCCTGAATTGATCAGGTCCTCAAAGCCCTTGGCTCTGATCATGTCATTCAGGGAATGGTCATGCTCGGTAATATAAAACTTTATGCCTCGTTTCTTCAGTTTGTCGATGAGGATGACCAGCCTGTCCAGGGCGGTGATATCGATATTTCCGATGCCTCTGGCATCGATGATGATTTGCCGGGTATCCGGTTTGATGGCAGAGAGGATGTCATTCTCGAATCTGTCAATGTTGGCAAAAAAGAGGTTGCCGCTGAAGCGGTAGATCAGGGTATGCCTGATGGGATAGGAATGCCTGTTGCGGCTGATGGAGTGATAATTGCCCTGACCCGGTATCCTGCCTACGAAAGTTCTCGGCGGGTTCACACTTCTGACTGCGATTTCCCCAAAGGACAAAAAGCAGCCGATGACGACACCTTTAATGGTTCCGAATAAGAGGACGCCGAAAAAGGAAACCAGGAAGATCAGGGATTCATTTTTGCTGTATCTGACCAGCCGCACGAACATATCCACTTCCATGATATTCATCAGAGCTGAGATGACGATGGCAGTCAATACCGGCACAGGCATGAACCTGAGCAGGGGGGTGCCGAACAAAAGGATCAGGGCCATGGTCAGAGCTGCCGAGACAGACATGATCTGGGACCGTCCCTTGTAAGAATCCGCGATGCCGCTTCTGGACACAGAGCCGTTTACCGGGCAGCAGCCCACCAGGGAGGCGGCCAGGTTCATGGCAGAGTAGGCCAGAAGCTCTCTATTATTGTCGATGACATCATCATATTTTGAGGCATAAGACTGGGTGGCCAACAGGGTCTGGGCCATAATGACAGCGGAGATACTGACGACTTCCACAGCCAGACTGTAGATGTTCCGGCTGCTCAGCAGGCGCAGGTTTGGCAGGTGCAGTCCTGGAAGACCAGGCATTACCTCAGGAAGCAGTTTTACACCGTGAGAGTCCAATTTAAAGAAGACCTGAAGCAGGAGACCGCCCAGAAGTAATAGGACAGACATAGGCACCTTGGGGATGACTTTTTTAGAAATCATGAGAATCAGAATAGTTCCGAATCCCAAAACGGCTGCCAGGGGGTTGAAGGAAGAGCTTTCCCGGCAGATGTTCAGGAGAAGGGCGGGCAGCTGACCGCTTGAAGGGGAGCCGCCGTAGAGCTTGGGAACCTGCATGAGGATGATGGTTGCGGCGACGCCGGAGATGAATCCACCCATGACCGGCATGGAGATATATTTGACTACTCGGCCTGCCTTCAGCAGATAGAATATGAGGAAGCAGAGGGCCACAAGGAAGGAAATCAGTGGAACCAAAGCCAGAGCTTCGGGTGATTCAGCCTTGATGGAAAAGGCCGCAAGCAGGCCTCCCACCATGGCAGCCGGCATGGCATCCACTCCCACGATAAACTGCGGAGAAGTGGTGATCAGCCCGTAACACAGGATGGGCAGCAGGGATCCATAGAGACCATAGATGGCCGGGAGGCCTGCGATCTGTGCATAGCCCATGGAGATGGGGATGGAAACCAGAGCGATGACCACTCCCACCAGGGCGTCGTGGATGGGGTTTTGGATGGAGTGATTTTTAAAGGCTGACCAGATTGTCATAATGCATCCTCAGGAAATTTTATAGTTAATTTATGTGACAGTGTATAGAACCTCTTTTCTTTTTTATAGAAATATCCTACCACAAATAATGCCGCGGCACAATCACACCGAGCTGATTTATACTCAGACGAGGAGGTATCACAGTGAAAAGAATTGATGAATTCCCAAGTCATGAACTGGAAGGATTGAAATACCGCCCCGGGAAAGCCCTGCCTTTTGGAGCCAGGATCCTGGATGACGGGACAGTGAATTTTTCAATTTATTCAAAGGATGCCACAGCATGTTCTCTTGTCCTGTATCATCTGGGTGAGGAAGAACCCTATCTGGAGATTCCCTTCACGGAGGAATTCCGGATCGGCAGTGTGTATTGCATGACGGTATTTGATCTGGACTGGGAAAACACCGAATACGGATACCGCTTTGACGGGCCCTACGACAAAGCAAAGGGTCTGGTGTATGACAAGACAAAGGTCCTCCTGGACCCCTATGCGAAATCAGTCTCCGGGCGTCCCATATGGGGGAAAGAGCCCGAAAACCAAGGGAGCTTCGTGCATCGCGGCCGGATTATCAGGGAAGATTATGACTGGGACGGGGATGTGCAGCTGAACATCCCTGCAGAAGACCTGGTGATCTATGAGCTTCATGTCCGGTCTTTTACAAAGGATCCTTCATCTGGTGTGCGCCATGCGGGAACATTCGCCGGCCTGGCAGAAAAAATCCCCTATCTGAAAGAGCTTGGAATCAACTGTGTAGAGCTTTTGCCCATATTTGCCTTTGATGAATTAGATAATCCC
>CADBNQ010000150.1 GCA_902796045.1 uncultured Lachnospiraceae bacterium
ACGATTATGCTCCCCTGGTCCTGGGGACGGTTTGTGTTGCGGATGTTGATGGGGATATCCAGGTCAGTCACCGGAAGGACCGCATCTGTATTCAGAACAGATGCCCCCATGTAGGAAAGCGTTCGAAGTTCACGGTAACTGACGTATTCAATCGTTTTCGGGCTGTCTACGATATGCGGGTCGGCTGCAAGCAGTCCGGATACGTCTGTCCAGTTCTCATAGACGTCGGCTCTGATGGAGGAAGCCGCCAGACTCCCTGTCACATCGGACCCTCCCCGGGCCATAGTGTGGATCTTCCCGTTGATGTCGGAACCGTAATATCCGGCGATCACGGCATTCTTAAGAGGCCGGAGAGAGGCTTCCATGGTTCTTCTTGTCATCCTCAGATCCAGTTTTCCCTCCTCATCGAAGAAAACACACCAGGCCGGATCGACGAAAGTGAAGCCGAGGAATTCTGCAAGGATCAGTGAATTCAGGTATTCTCCCCGACTGAGAACATAATCCATCTCCGGGGACTCTTTCAGGTGGTCTCTTAGTTTCCCAATCTCTGATTCGAGAGAAATATCAATACCCAACTCTTTGATGATGTCGGCGAATCTTGCCTGAATATCAGCCAGAAGGGCTTCGTAATCCCGGCCTCTTTTCGCTGATTCAAAACAGCGCAGAAGCAGATCCGTTATTTTAATGTCATCCGGAAAACGCTTGCCCGGAGCAGAAGCAACGATAATCCTGCGGGCAGGATCGCTCCGGATGATATCACGCACCTTCCGGAACTGGACAGCATCTGCTAAAGAGGTTCCCCCGAATTTCGCTACAACAGTTCTCATTATCTTCTCACCTTTTATACTTATTCAGACCGTCCTGCCGCATCCACTATGATGTCCACGCACCTGTCATAACCTATAGTGCCGCTGTTGATGGCAAGGTCATAATTCTGAGCTTTCCCCCATTCCTGGCCTGTAAAGAACTCATAGTTGATCTTTCTCCTGATATCCATGTTGTGGATCCTGTTGCGGACCTTCAGATCTGCATCTTCAAAGAGCTCAGAGATTCGCTTCTTTTTGGTCTCTTCATCAGCAAAAAGGAACACCTTGAGACAGTCCGGCCGGTCCTTCAGGATATAGTCTGCTCCCACACCGACAATCACACAGGGCCCCTTGTCTGCCAGCTCCCGGATGACCTTTTTACGTACCTGCCACAGTTTGATCAGGGGTGAAGTGCCTTCCTCTATTAAGTCAACAAAATTGTAGGCAAAGCGGTCTGCAGAAGGGGAAAACTCACCATATTCTTCTACATATTTTTCACCAAGACCAGATTCCTCTGCAGCCTGGCGGATAATGTCTTTATCATAGTATTCAATCTGCAGTCTCTCTGCAACTTTCTGCCCGACGGACCTTCCGCCGCTTCCAAACTCTCTGCTGATTGTGATTATATTTTTTATCATGGTATAACCCCTCCTTTATCTTTTCTAAAGATACTACACCAGAGTTAAAAGTGCAAGGATTTTGGCGGCGGTGCCATAGATTAAACAGTTGCGTTGACTGCCCTGCAGATGCTATTATCAGAAGGGAGAATACTTCTTTATATAAGGGGGAGATTCCAGTTGCCTGTATCATAGCGAGTCTTAAAAACAAAAGAAAGGGATGAACTGTGCAGAACACTAATGATTTTTTAAAAGATATGAAAAAGCTTGGCTTTGGACTGATGCGGCTGCCCAAACGCGCTGACGATCCGGCAAAGATTGACATCGAGCAGGTATGCCAGATGGTAGACCTGTTTATGGATGCGGGATTTACCTATTTTGATACTGCCTATGTCTATGACGGCGGTGCTTCGGAGGAGGCAGCCAGAAAGGCTCTGGTGGAGAGATACCCAAGAGACAGCTACACGATTGCCACCAAGCTCAATGCCTGGCTGGGAAAGCCGGATGAGGCCGCAGCAAAGCAGCAGCTGGCCACATCCATGAAGAGGCTGGGGGTTGATTATGTAGATTTCTATCTTCTTCATGCACTGCAGCTCAACAACCGAAGCATCTATGAAGACTATGATCTCTGGAACTTTGTCAGGAAACAGAAGGAGAAGGGGCTGGTACGCCATTGGGGATTCTCCTTCCACGGTACTCCAGAGATGCTGGACCAGCTCCTCGTGGAGAATCCTGACGCAGAGTTTGTTCAGCTCCAGATTAATTATGCCGACATGGAGAATGCCAACGTAGCCTCCCGTGCCTGCTATGAGATCGCAAGGAAACATGGAAAGCCCATCGTCGTCATGGAGCCGGTCAAAGGCGGCCTTCTGGCCAATCCTCCGGAAAAGGTTGCCGAGGTCTTCACAAAAGCAGATCCAGCAGCGTCATTCGCTTCATGGGCTATTCGCTATGTGGCTTCTATGGATGGCATAATGACTGTACTTAGCGGGATGTCCAACCTCGACCAGATGAAGGACAATATCTCTTTTATGAAAGATTTTCACCCTCTGGATGCCAGTGAGAAAGAGGTGATAGACCAGGTACAGCAGATCATCCGGGATCTTGGAGCTATCCCATGTACGGCCTGTCATTACTGTACCGATGGCTGCCCGGCCAAGATCAGGATTCCCGACATCTTCCGTGCCTTTAACATCTATAAGATCTATCAGGATATGGCTCAGGCCGGAAGAATCTATGGCATGGCAACAAGCCAGAACGGGAAGCCCTCTGACTGCATCGAATGCGGCCAGTGTGAGGGAGCCTGTCCACAGCACCTGCCCATCATCAGTCTTCTGAAGGAAGCGGCAGTGCTGGAGAAATAAGAACACAAAACAGCCCGCCCAAACCGGCAGGATTTCAATGCATGGAATCCTGCCTTTCTTCTTTGGAGGGGAAACAGCAGCCTATGGATCAGACCAGTTGCGTTTGTTCGTTTCAGTTCGCGCGCTGATTTACCGCCATTCGCGCAAAACTCGCATTTTGTTTATCGGTAACATCAGCATTTCTTGCTCATACAAGCGCTCGGTGGCGGTGCTAGCGCAAACCTCAACTTCACAAACTATTGCAAACGGTCTGATCCATAGGCTGCTGTTCTTCCCCTAACCAAAATCATTGATAGGATTCCATTTGATATTCAATGTGAAGTGCCTGCCGGTTTCCGCCATGCCCGAGCCGGGCTGTGTCAGTGGCTTCCGCAGGTTATGGGCTGACATAATTCTAGTCCGAATCCATGTGCATATCCCTGCAATATTCCTTACTTTAGCTATGTGGATATGACTGAGTAGAACACATAATTTCGCCGTGATGGTCTCACTGTGAGGCCTGAGGAAGGTCAAGAATTGTAAAACAAATAATTGCATATGTAAAACATTTGTGATAGTATTAAGTTCACAAAGGAGGTGCTAGTTTATGGCTAGAACAGCAAATATAAATGTTCGTACTGAACCCCAGACAAAAAGTTTAGCAGAAAGCATTTATTCCAGCTTTGGCCTTTCTCTATCTGATGCGATTAATGTTTTTTTAAATATGTCAATTTTAGAAGGTGGATTTCCTTTTGAAGTAAAGCAGCCACGACTCAGCAAAGATACTGAGGTGGCAATCCAGGAAGCCAGAGATATTATATCAGGAAAGAAAGAAGCTCGTAGATATAGTAATGCCAGAGAGTTGTTTGATGAACTTGATTTGGAGGATGATTGATGCTGTCGCTGGTTACAACTACAAAGTTTCGTAAAGATTATAAACGTATAAAAAAACGTGGCTATAATCTTAATTTGCTGGAAGAAGTCCTGGATAAACTTCTCCGGCAGGAGGACCTTGACATGCGTTACCGGGATCATGCTCTGACAGGCAATTATATAGGGTTTCGTGAGTGTCATATCGAACCTGACTGGCTTTTGATTTATGCAGTTTCTGAATCCGAATTGATTTTGACAGCAACTCGTACAGGTACACATTCAGATCTGTTTGATCTATAGTTATTAGCATCTTGAAAAATGATGGGAACCTGCCTGATCTATAAGAATGAAATGTGAAGTGCTCCCCATGTCAAGGACATTTTCAAATATATTTTATAAGCTCTCAGGCCAAAGCTGTTGGTAACTGATTAGTAACCGTATAATGATAGAATTCATTGGGGGACATCCACCGAAGGATTGTCTGATAACGGTCATTATTATAATAATCCATCCAGTCAGAGATACGTTCCTTGGCATCCTCAAAGCTCTTCCATCCCTTAATATAAGGGTGTAGTTCATCTTTCATGTGTCCGAAAAAGCTCTCCTGCGGTGCATTATCCCAGCAGTTTCCACGTCGCGACATGGACTGTCTGAGCTTGCTGTCCTGTATCAGCTGACGGAATGCAACACTCGTATAGTGGCACCCTTGATCTGAATGGATAAGAGTGTGGCTGTCCAGAGAGCACTGATGCGCCTCTAGAAGCTGTTTCACTGTCTCCAGAACAAAATCCACTTCAAGAGACTCGCTCATCTGATATGCCAGTATCTGCATCGTAAAAGCATCCTTTATTACTGACAGATAGCAGAACTTTCCGTTTAATCGGAGATACGTGATATCTGTGAGCAGGATCCTTCTGGGACCATGCCTTCTGAATTCCCGGTTGACAAAGTTTTCAGCTACAGCGTCCGTTTGCAGCGCTTTCGCCATCCGGCGGTAAGGATTGGCCTTCCGGATCGGACATC
>CADBNQ010000151.1 GCA_902796045.1 uncultured Lachnospiraceae bacterium
CCTGTACGGTGAAGCTGATGGGATTCTTTGGCGTCCCAATATAACAAACCGTCCCCCTGCCTGCAGCCAGCCTGAGGGATTCCTTCATGATCTCCCCGTTCCCGGTGGCGTCAAATACATAGTCAAAGCCTTTCTCCCCTGTGATCTCCATAGCCTGCTCATAATAGTCCTCGTCCAGGGTACTGAGGGTATGGTCCGCGCCAAGTCTGCCGGCAGTCTCAAGCTTTCCCCTGCTCCGGTTGATGGCCGTCAGGGAGGAGGCTCCGAATATCCGCGCCCACTGCAGGGTAAGAAGGCCTATAGTACCTGCCCCGACAACAGCTGCCGTCCTTCCTCCCTCAAAGCCGGCAACCCTGAGGGCATGCAATGCCACGGCAGAAGGTTCAAACAGGGCGCCCTGTTCAAATGTGACCTTGTCATCAAAAGGATATACATTCTTCTCAGGGACAACGACATATTCAGCGAAGCTCCCATACTGTCTGGATCCTACAAAACTGTACTGCCTGCAGAGAGAATAATTCCCCTTCAGGCAGTCATCACATTTCATGCAGGGAACAAGGGGAACGCCTGCGACTCTGTCACCGACTCTGACAGAGGTCACTCCCTCTCCGACTTCACTGATCACTCCGGAAAACTCATGTCCCAGGACCATGGGATAAAAATGGCAGGCAGTTCCGTTCACCCTGGGCACATCAGAGCCGCAGATCCCGGTATATTTTACCTTTACCATGACCTGCCCGGCTTCCGGCTTCGGGGTTCTTATCTCCTCATACCGTATATCATTCTTTCCATATACCACACCGGCAAACATCCTGTTCTCCTTTCCAGATACATCATGACACTATCTGCTGTTCACCACAGAAAACGCCGCCCGAAAGCCCGGGAACCACCTCGTGGCAACTCCCGGTCACTTCTGACGGCGGCTGGTATCATCTGATAATATCGTTATCTTCCGATCAGAGTATTATACAACTCTTCATACTTCACTTTGGAAACACTCCAGGACAGATCTTTTTCCATCCCTCTCAGCACGATGTTATCCCACAGCTCGGGCTGCTCGAAGAAGATCTTCTTGCTGTAATTGACCGTGTTGATCAGTTCGTCTCCGTTATAATTGGCAAAGGAGAAACCATCTCCTCTGTCTTCGAACTCGTTCAGCGGCTCTACCGTATCCTTAAGGCCCCCGGTCTCCCTCACGATCGGAACAGTACCATAATGGAAGGCAATGATCTGGGTCAGGCCGCAGGGTTCAAAGAGCGACGGCATCAGAAAAGCGTCTGCCGCAGCATAAAGCTTATGGGCAAGATCATCAGAATAAAGGATGTTGGCAGATACATTGCCCGGATACTTCCAGGCATAATGCCGGAACATATCCTCATAGCGTGCCTCCCCGGTTCCGATGACCACGATCTGGGTGAACTCATCCACCAGACGCTCCATGGCATACTGAATGAGGTCAAGGCCCTTCTGGTCCGTAAGACGGGAGATGAGGCCGATCATATACCTGTCCGGATTCACCTCAAGGCCAAGCATCTCCTGAAGCCCGGCTTTATTGGCCGCCTTGCCTTCTTTGTGTGTCTTGATATCGTAGTTTTTAAACAGTGATCTGTCCGTTGCCGGATCATACAGAGCATAGTCTATGCCGTTGACAATGCCAAAGGTGCTCTGGTCTCTGGCCCTGAGCAGGCCTTCCAGTCCTTCACCGTAAAACTCTGTCTGGATTTCTCTGGCGTAGGTCTCACTGACTGTCGTAATATAATCTGCGTAAACCAGACCGCCTTTCAACATGTTGGCATCTTTCTTATACTCCAGCTTGTCCGGAGTAAAGAGGTCTCCCGGCAGTCCTGACAGACCCCGGATCGTCTTGATATCCCAAACCCCCTGGAAGCGGAGATTGTGGATCGTCATGATCGTCTTGATGCCCCAGAAAAACGGATTGGCTGCGAACTCTGTCTTCAGGTAGACCGGAATAAATCCTGTCTGCCAGTCATGGCAGTGGATCAGGTCCGGCTTAAAGTCAATCACAGGAAGGATCGACAGCACTGCCTTGCAGAAGAAGATGTATTTCTCCACATCTGTTCTTGTGTCGGCATAGGGTTTCTCCGCTCCAAAATAATCCAGGTTGTCAATAAAATAATAAGTAATCCCTGAGTACTCATACTTCATGATCCCCACATGCGCGTTCGGGACATAGGGTCCTGTGCCCATGTAGAAATGTGTGATGTACTCGAAATTGTTCCTGAATTTGTCAGGTATGCCCCTGTAATTTGGCATCACGACCCTGACATCCCACTCATTTTTATCAAATTCTTTCGGCAATGCGCCCACAACATCCGCCAGTCCACCTGTCTTCATGAAGGGTACGCACTCAGAAGCAGCAAACAGTATCTTTTTCATGGTAATTATCCCCCCTTTGGTATTATTGTACTATATTCGGGTCAAAAAAACTAGAACTTTCCTGTGTTTATATTGAAAAGATAGTCTTCCAGAAAATCAACAAATAATTCCATCTCCTCGCGGGTCCCCACAGTGATCCTCAGATACTGATCGATGCGCGGCCTGTCAAAATACCTTACATAGATGTCTTTTTTTCTGGCTGCCTCAAAAATATCTCTGGCCGGGACCCGGCTGTGGGAGGCAAAAACGAAATTCGCTTTTGAATCAGGGAAGCAAAAGCCCAGCCTCAGCAATTCTTCTTTCAGCCACTCCCTTGTTTCGATGATCTTCCTGAGGGTGTCCCGGAAGTAGGACTCTTCTTTCAGGGAAGCCTCACCGAGCACCAGGGAAGGCTGGTTCATGGTGTAGGAATTAAAGGAACCTTTCACATCATTGAGGCCTCTGATCAGGTCTTCTGAACCAAGGGCATACCCTATGCGGACACCTGCCATGCTCCGGGACTTGGAAAAGGTCCGGACGATCAGGAGATTGTCATACTCATCGATGAGGGGCAGGGCACTGGTCCCGCCAAAGTCGATATAGGCTTCATCGATGATCACTACGACATCCCGGTTATGATCCAGAAGGTCCCTGATCCTGGAAAGAGGCATCAGGATACCGGTGGGGGCGTTCGGGTTGGGAAAGATCACCCCTCCGTTCTCCGGATAATAATCTTCTACGCGAATATGAAACCTCTCGTCTAAGGCTTTCTGTTCATAGGGAATCCTGAAAAGATCTGCCCAGACATCATAAAAAGAGTAAGTGATGTCCGGAAAACAGATGGCTTTGTCACTGTTAAAAAAAGTGAGAAACGACAGAGCCAGCACATCGTCAGACCCTACACCGACAAAGACCTGACTCTCCTTGAGGCCATGATAGCCGGCAATGGCTCTGACCAGCGAAGAGGCCGTGGGGTCAGGATACCGTCTGAGATGGCGGATCTTTTCCCTGGCCTTCATCACAGCCGGTGCCGGGGGGTAGGGATTCTCATTGGCATTCAGCTTGATCACTTTCTTCTTATCCGGCTGTTCTCCCGGCACATACGGGGTGACTCTGCGCAGATTATCTCTCCATGATTGCATAATCCTTCCTTTCAGGAGGCTTTCAGCCTTCCATCTCCTGTAATTTGCTGAGCTTGGCTGCCTGATCCGCAGCGATCAGGCTGTCGATGATCTCATCAATATCTCCGTTGAGGATACCCTCCAGCCTGTGCAGGGTCAGCTTGATGCGATGGTCTGTCACCCTGCCCTGAGGGAAATTGTAGGTACGGATCTTCTCCGCACGGTCCCCGGTCCCGATCTGGCTTTTTCTCAGCTCGGCTTCCGCGTCATGCGCTTTAGCCTGTTCCAGCTCGTACAGCCTGGCCCGCAGGACCTTCAATGCTTTATCTTTATTCTTCAGCTGGGACTTCTCGTCCTGGCAGGAGATTACAATCCCTGTGGGGATATGGGTCAGACGCACAGCGGAATCTGTGGTGTTGACACACTGGCCTCCGTTGCCGGATGCCCTGAAGACATCAAAGCGGCAGTCATTCATATCCAGCTGCACATCCACTTCCTCTGCCTCAGGCATAATGGCTACCGTCACTGTCGATGTATGGATACGGCCGCCTGACTCTGTAGCAGGGATACGCTGCACCCTGTGGACGCCGCTCTCATACTTCAGTCTGGACCAGGCGCCCTGTCCGTTGATCATAAAGGAGGCCTCCTTAAATCCACCGATCCCGCTTTCATTCACATCGATGAACTCTGTCTTCCACCGTCTGGAATCTGCATAATTCTTGTACATCCGGTAAATCTCCGCTGCAAAGAGGGCCGCCTCATCTCCGCCTGCACCGGCACGGATCTCCACAATGACATTCTTCTCATCGTTGGGATCCTTCGGAAGGAGAAGGATCTTCAGGTCCTCCTCACACCGGGCAACAGCTGTCTTTGCATCTGCCAGCTCCTCCTTGAGCATCTCCCGCATCTCTTCGTCACTCTCTGATTCCAGCATCTCCAGACTGTCCTCGATAGTCTGCTTCGCTTCCTTATACTCTTTATATTTTTCCACAATGGGGGTCAGATCAGTCTGCTCCTTCATCAGCTTCCGGAATCTGGTCTGGTCATTCACCACATCCGGCTCAGAAAGCTCGTTCATCACTTCCTCCAGACGTTTCTGAAGGTCTTCCAGTTTATCAAACATCGCTTCGCCTCCTTGTTCTATCCTCTATCTCTTCTTTCAGCTTTCCTTCCTGGCCAGGGCAACCCGGTCCAGCCCTGACAGATCCTTTTTGATCTGTATCTGCCTGTATCCCTCTGCCTCGAAGAGGGCGGCCAGGGCAGCTCCCTGGTCAGCACCGATCTCAAAAAGCAGCCATCCTCCGCCGGAAAGGTATGCGCCGGCCTCCCTGACAATACGTCTGTAAAAGAAAAGGCCGTCTGCCTCCCCATCCAGGGCGGTTCTTGGCTCATGATCCTTCACTTCCGGCATCAGGGTCTCTATGACTGCTGTCGGGATATAGGGGGGATTGGAAAGTATATAATCAAATCTGCCGTTCAGTCCTTCAAAAAGGTCCCCCTGTACGATCTCTACCTCGGCATCAAGCCGTCCCGCATTGACTGCCGCGACTTCCAGAGCGTCTGCAGAGAGATCGAGAAGGGTCACTTCAGCTGCCGGAAAAAGCTTCTTCAAAGCTATGCCGATACAGCCGCTGCCGGTACACAGGTCCAGAATCCGGGGCCGGCTTTCATCCTGTAGGAAGGCAAGCGCTTCTTCCACGAGGCACTCTGTATCCTGCCTTGGGATCAGGACTCTCTCATCCACATAGAAAGGAAAGCCCATAAACCAGGCGCAGCCGGTAAGGTACTGGAGGGGAATCCTTTCTTTTCTCCGGTCCAATATCCCAAAAAGGGCATTTAACTTCTCTTCCGGCACTAAAGCATCCTGATCCATATAGTAATCTTCACGTTTGATCCCGCAGACCAGGTCCAGCAGGATCCAGCCTTCAGACGCTGCCTCCTCCGGAGGGATCCCGGCTGACGCAAGCTCATGCCTGACAGTCCCCAGAGTATCCCTGAGAGACATCCCGGTTAATGCATGCCCAGACACTCTTCTTTAATCCTCCAGTTCTCCATTATGCATGGCCTCCAGATAGGCCCGCCAGTCCATAACGCCTTCAACGGAAGCGATCGCTACTTCCAGCATCTCCTCATCCGGCTCCTTTGTCGTCAGATACTGGAGACACAATCCGGGCCTGCTCAGGAAATTGACGACCGGAGAATCACTCTTTCCGGCCAGGCGGATGAATTCAAAGGAGACTCCGGCTACCAGCGGGATCAGCAGCACTCTCAGCAGCACCTTTAACAGGACCTGGTCCACCCGGATGAACATAAATATAAAGATGCTCACGATCATGACAATCAGCAGAAAACTGGTGCCGCACCTTTTATGCAGCCGGGAATACTTCTTGATGTTAGCCGGCGTCAGGTCCTCTCCGTGCTCCAGACAGTTGATGGTCTTGTGCTCGGCGCCATGATACATAAATACCCTCCGGATATCCTCCATGCGGGATATGAGGACGACATAGATCAAAAAAATCGTGACCCTGATCAGTCCCTCAAGCAAGGTGCGGACGGAATACGATGGGATAACTCTCTTTAAAAGGCTGGACAGCCAGAAGGGAAGGAGCATGAATATACCGATGGCCATGACCACAGAAAAAACCATCACGCCTGCCATCAGAATGCTCTCCAGTCTGTCTCCGAAAATCTTCATCAAAAACTTCTCAAATCTTCCCGGCTCCTCTTCCTCCTCAAAGAAAGAAGAAGACCAGGTCAGGGTCTTCATTCCCACAGTCATGGACTCCACAAAGCTCACAACTCCTCTGATCACAGGAAGCCTGCAGATGGCATACCTGTCCAGCAGACTGTCACAATGCCCCTTGAAAATCTCTATATTATGATCCGGTTTGCGGACTGCAACGGCATATACATCACGATTTTTCATCATGACGCCTTCCATCACCGCCTGTCCGCCTATTGTCGTTTTCTTCATAAGATCACTCCACTTCCGCCAGATAGAAAATCAGGCGGCGACGCTTCATCATAATCCGATCATCATGATGTGAGCGCCGCCGCCTAAAAATAATACCATAGATCATTAATCCTGTGTAATGCCATATCTGCGGTTGAACTTATCAATACGTCCGCGAGCCTTAGCGGCCTTCTGCTGTCCTGTATAGAAAGAATGACACTTAGAACAGATCTCTACGTGTATATCTTCCTTAGTGGAACCTGTTACAAACTCGTTACCGCAGTTACATACAACCTTTGCCTGGTAATACTTAGGATGGATTCCTTCGCGCATCTTCTTCACCTCTTCCAAATAATAGTCTTAAATCTATGATTGGTCCTTCAACCAACGATATTCAAACAAACAGCTTTGACATTATAACACAGCTCTATGATGAGTGCAAGAAAAAAGTTTTCGTCTGTCAGATTATTTTTTTCCACGCTTTATCTTCCTTTTTCCTTCGTCTGTGATAAAGACGATGACCAGGCAGGCCAGGCCGGCGGCACCAAGAGCCAGCCCCGGTAAGAGACCGGGCGTCATGTATTCCATAGAGACATGGTGATCCCCGGAAGGGAGCAGGCATCCTGTATAACCGTAGTCAACTCTGAACGTATCCGTCTTTGTCCCGTCTACCTTCACTGTCCATCCGTCACTGTAGGGCAGACTCAGGCACAGGATCCTGCTGCCGTCCGCGTGGATGTTTCCTTCTATATGATTGGTCTCCAGCTTCAGATCCTGCAGAGACTCATCAGCCAGGCTCTGCATGGCTGTCTCCACGGTATCCAGAGGCATATAATATACTTCAATCTCCCGGATCTCGTACTTCCCTTCCCTGGGAAAAAGAATCTCGCAGCCTGTCTGTGCCTTGTCAGACCAGCCCAGGTTGATTGATATATTCTTATACCCGGGATTATACGGATATTTTCTGCCGAATATGGGAGCTCTTTTCTTGACATGATCCGTTTTCACGACCAGGTCGATCCTGGTCGAAACTGCAGATTTTATCCTGTCGCAGGAAATCCCCTTCAGTCTTACAAAGGTCTCACAGCCCTCTCTTCCTTTAAAGCTGAGCTTCAGCTTCCCCGCTCCCCGGCTCTCATAGATTCCCTTGCCATCGTCAGAAA
>CADBNQ010000152.1 GCA_902796045.1 uncultured Lachnospiraceae bacterium
CAGCATCAGGATAACAGGCGTGGTTGTGGATACCGGAAGATATACTGGCTGACGGCAATACAGATAGGGTGAAAGTTAATGAGCAGACACAGGATGGCAGACGGACGTCTTCTCCAAATGAATAAGAGCTACGGACAGCTGAAGCAAAAGCAGAAAGAGAAAATCTCGGAGGTACAGGGGCAGGATGAACTTGAATGATGGATTATATATTGGCGTAGATGGATGCAAAGGCGGATGGATTGCCTGCGTCCTGGATCATGGTGAGCTTCGACTTGAACGATTTAACTCTATGGAGGCGCTTGTCGGTCACTATCCGGAATTTGATTCATTTCTGATTGACATGGCAGTAGGGCTCAGATCCGGAGCAGATCAGTTAAGACCGGATGATCTTGCCCGCAAAGAACTGGGGGCGAGATCATCTTCGATATTCCCGATTCCCTGCCGGCAGGCTGTGTATGCCGGTAGGGAAGAGGAAAAGAAGCAGGCCAATATCAAGGCTCTCGGTAAAAGTCTTCCAAAGCAGACCATCAATATCATTCCGAAGATTAGAGAACTGGACGAATTCCTGACCAATCATCCGGAGTATAAAAACCGGATTCTGGAAAGCCATCCGGAAGTGGATTTTGCCAGACTGAATGGGGCTGTTGTACTGTCCCGTAAGAAGGAATACCTTGGGTTTTCAGAGAGGGCAGCGATTCTGAAGAAATACCTGCCCGGGGAATCACTTTCCGGTATGTGGGAAATGGCGAAGATGCTCATATGCAATCCGGATGATCTGCTGGATGCCGCCTGTCTTGCTGTGACTGCAGCCCTGGCAGCGGGCAGAATGTGTGAGACGATTCCTGCGGAGCCGGAGCAGGATGAAAACGGGCTCTATATGAAGCTGACAATCCCAAAGAGGATCGTCGGGGCCCCAGCAAACAGACAAAAGGCTGCCGTCGTGACCGGCGGGGCCAATGGCATAGGGAAATGTATCGCCGAGGAATTCCGGAAACAGGGCGTGAAAGTCTATGTGATCGATAAGGCGGCCGGTGATCACTACGTGGGCGATATCTCAAACAAGACGGTTCTGGAATCCTTTGCGAAAAAAGTAATCAGTGAGACCGGCGGTATTGATTATCTGGTCAATAATGCACTGCCGCTGATGAAGGGTATCGATGAGTGCAGCTATGAGGAGTTTCAGTATGCTTTGGCTGTCGGCGTTACAGCACCGTTTTATCTGTCCAAGATGTTTGCTCCTTACTTCCGGGAGGGAGCCTGCATCATCAATATCTCATCCTCCCGGGATCGGATGAGCCAGCCGCAGACAGAAAGCTATACAGCGGCTAAGGGCGGGATCGCTGCACTGACGCATGCTATGGCTGCCAGCTTTTCTGGAAAAGTCCGGGTGAACTCCATCTCCCCCGGATGGATTGATACGGACTATACGGTGTATAAAGGACCGGATGCTTTGCAGCAGCCCGCCGGCCGTGTCGGCAATCCGATGGACATTGCGAACATGGTGATGTTCCTTTGCTCTGATAAAGCGGGATTCATCACAGGAGAGAATATTTGTATCGACGGCGGCATGACAAAACTGATGATCTATCACGACGATCACGGCTGGACCTATACGCCGGGAAAATAAAAAGCAGGAGGAACAACAATGCTTGGAGAACTGGGATGAGGATCATAATCTCCCCCGCAAAGCAGATGCGGGTGTATCTGCAGAAGAAAACGAGGCAGAAAACCGGCCTGGGGAAGAGCGCCTTAGTGTGTTAGATGAACTGAAAGAAGGGGAGTGGGTCACGCTCGATCAGGCTGTCTGCGTACGAGTTCCGGCAGATGAGCAGACCCGGGTATATGTATTGATGAGCATGGAAACTGACGGTTCGGCCATATGGCAGTCAGGTGTCAATGCAGAAGATGATTTTGAAACGTGCTGGTATCTTTCGAAGGGACAGCTGCTTGGATGTCAGTCAGGAATAAAAGACGGCAGGATTCAGTTCGCGGGAATTCTTCCACAGTGGAAAGAAGAACGCCTGGGAGAAACGCTTCCTTTGGTCGGCAATGGCTATATTGAGGAGGGGGAGCGGGTATTCAGCTATGCTGAAGAGTCGGATGAGGCCAGATACTATCAGGAAAGAGCAGTGTCCATTCTGGATCCGGAAGTGCCGGGACCGCTGAAGAGTGCCGATATCCGCCTGGAAGAAATGGCAGATCAGACGGATCTGGAAGATGCTTCTGCTATCGCTTCTTATATCCGTGAACTTGACTGGATGAGGTTTATACTGCACAAGGAGAAATACGAGAGTGTTGCGGAAGCGGAGCTGGAAGAGCGGATTGTCAGCCTTCCAATCAATATGGAAGGAAGCGCATCGGCATATAAGACCAGAGATGGTCGGGGAGGAGTGATCTGGGTGTGTGCCGGAGATTCTTATTCGAAGTACTTCATTATTGACAAAGAACTGATCGGTTTGCAGACCGGAGTAAGCTTCGGCCAATTTACTTATGCGGCGCAGCTTCCTCAGTGGAAGGATGACGAAACGAGCATGGACGTGCCCCTGGTTGGAGATGAACCCAGGTTC
>CADBNQ010000153.1 GCA_902796045.1 uncultured Lachnospiraceae bacterium
AAAGATCAGGCAGATGGATGCGGCAGGGAAGCTGTACAAAGAAGCTCCCTTTACCATCAGCATACCGGCTTCCCTCACTGGGAAGACCCAGATTGAGCCTGCGGTGTCGCGCAACTCGCGCGAAATCGCTGAGGCGATTTCGATTGACTTGGAATCTGAAGAGGATGTTGTTGTCCAGGGGATCATTGATGCCTATGGGGAGACAGAAGAAGGCCTGTGGCTGATCGATTATAAAACCGACCGTTTCGAAAAGGGCAGGGAACAGCTGCTTCTTGACCGTTACCAAATGCAGATGTTATATTATAAAACGGCGCTTGAGATGATTGTGAAAAAACCGGTCATCAGGACCTTGATCTATTCTTTTGCGCTGAGAACATTTATCCTTGTTCCATAGACTACAGGATAAGAAGAGGAGACCGCTATGCCAGCCTATGAGAGCTTTGCCCGGGTTTACGATGAACTGATGGATGACGTCCCCTATGACCAGTGGGCCCGGACCATCAGACAGATGCTCCTTTGCCGGGGGATCAGCGACGGCCTGATGCTTGAGCTTGGCTGCGGTACCGGCAGGATGATGAAGATCATGTCCGATTACGGTTATGATATGATCGGCGTGGACTCCTCGCTGGAGATGCTGGAGATTGCCAGGGAAAAGGCCGGCGATGACTGTGAAGGCCTGCTGTATCTTCACCAGGATATGAGAGAGTTTGAACTGTACGGAACAGTCAGGTCTGTCATCTCCGTGTGTGACAGCATCAATTACATCATTTCCCCGGAGGACCTGGCCGGCGTGTTCAGGCTGGTGTCCAATTATCTGGATCCCGGCGGCTTCTTTATCTTTGATTTCAATACCGAATACTATTACGAATCATTGGTTGGTGACGCCGTGATCGCGGAGGACCGGGAGGAGGTCAGCTTCATATGGTACAATGACTACGATAAAGAAAGGCATCTGAATACGATTGACCTGAGTGTCTTTGTCAGGGAAGCTGACGGCCGCTATCGCAAGTTTAATGAGCAACATATACAAAGAGGATATACCCTTGCCGGGATCAGACAGCTTCTGACAGAGAGCGGTCTGGATTTTCTGGATGCTTTTGACGGCTATTCCGACAGGAAAGCAGGAAACAGCAGCAGTAGAATCGTCGTCCTGGCACAGGAAAAGGATAAACGCATAAGACAGAAGGCAGAGGGAGGAATATGAATGGATGATTATGTGATCAGAGGAATGGCTGCAGACAATCAGGTGAGATTTTTTGCTGCCCGGACCAGGAACCTGGTAGAGACGGCCAGACAGAAACATAACACCAGTCCTGTGGTGACGGCAGCCCTGGGCCGGCTTCTTACTGCCGGGGCCATGATGGGGACCATGTGCAAGAATGACACAGATCTGATCACCTTACAGATCCGCTGCACCGGCCCCATCAAGGGCCTTGTGGTGACTGCCGACGCCAGGGCTGATGTAAAGGGATATGCCTTTCACGGTGATGTCATGCTTCCTCCAAGCCCGGCAGGCAAACTGGATGTGGGAGCTGCAGTGGAGGGAGGTGTCCTGACTGTGATCAAGGACCTGGGCATGAAGGAGCCATACTCCGGTCAGACCCAGCTGGTCACCGGGGAGATCGCCGAAGATCTAACCTATTATTTTGCAGAATCGGAGCAGATCCCCACGTCGGTAGCCCTTGGCGTTCTGATGAACCGGGACAATACTGTCAGGCAGGCCGGCGGTTTTATCATCCAGATGATGCCTTTTGCACAAGAGGAACTGATCGATGCCCTTGAGACAAATTTAAAAGACTTCTCGTCAGTGACATCCCACCTGGACCGGGGAGAGACGCCGGAAGATCTGATCGCAGCCCTCTTTAAAGGCTATGACTTTAAGATCGAGGACAGGATTCCGGCAAGGTATTTCTGTAACTGCTCCAGGGAAAGGGTGAAAAGGGCTGTGATCAGTCTGGGCAAAGAGGAACTGGATGCCATGATCAATGACGGCGAGCCGGTGGAGGTCAACTGTCACTTCTGCAACTCCCATTATACTTTCTCAGTTGAGGAGCTGGAGGAGCTCAGAAGACAGGCAGACCAGCGTCCGTAATCTGAGATCAGATATATATAGACATCAACTCAAAAAAAATGGCCGCAAAGGCAAAAAGCTTTGCGGCCGGCATCTTCTGTGAATCTAATCTCTGCCCAGACTGATGGGGATATAACCCCTGCGGACACGGGCAGGAGCCTTTTCCTCTCTGTCAGGAAGCTCTGGCGCATCCAGATCATCAAGATAGTCTGTATCTTCTGCAGGAGAGAAGACGTCTTTTGCTGACGCGGTCTGTTGATGGCGCCTGCGCCAGACAGAATAAACCACCAGGCATATGAATACGATAAGGCCTGTAATAACAGTGATCCATCTTAATTTTGATCTTTTCATGATACACCCCTTTCTATTCTTTTTCTAGATTATAATTGTTTTAACAAGAAAAATCAATAGGAAGCAGGAAACGGAGTTTTAACATGATTTTAATTGCAGCAGCTGACAGAAACTGGGCCATCGGACATGGCAACAGGCTTCTGGTGAGTATACCGGCGGACATGAAGCGCTTTGCCTCATTCACCAGGGGAAATACAGTGGTGATGGGGCGCAGAACACTGGAGAGCTTTCCCGGGGGAAAACCCCTCCCTGACCGTGTCAATATTGTACTGACAGGACAGAAGGATTATGATGCCCATGGGGCTGTAACGGTCCACAGCGAGCAGGAGCTCTGGCAGACTCTCTCTTCGACAGATCCTGACAGGATTTTTGTCATCGGCGGGGGCACTGTTTACCGACAGCTCCTGCCCTATTGCCATACAGCCCTGATCACCAGAGTAGACTATGCCTATGAAGCAGATACCTTCATGCCGGACCTGGACAGGGAGCCGGGATGGTATCTGGATACAAGAAGTGAGGAACAGACCTGTTTTGATCTGATCTATTATTATGATACATACAGGAACCGGAATGTAAAGCCCCTGCCTTCTGGCGCAAAGTAAGGAGAGAATCATGAGTGCAAGGACGAAAGAAGACCTTGGCGGGATCAGCCTGCTTGGTAATAAAAAAGCAGAGTATCCTGTGGACTATGCACCGGACATACTGGAGACATTTATCAACAAGCACCCGGACAATGACTACTTCGTCAAGTTTAACTGTCCGGAGTTTACCAGCCTCTGCCCCATGACGGGACAGCCTGATTTCGCAACGATCACGATCTCCTATGTTCCCGGAGAAAGAATGGTGGAGAGCAAATCTTTGAAGATGTATCTCTTCAGCTTTCGCAATCATGGAGACTTTCATGAAGATTGCGTCAACATCATTATGAAGGACCTGATTAAACTGATGGATCCGAAATATATCGAAGTCTGGGGAAAGTTTACACCCAGGGGCGGAATATCCATAGATCCCTATGCCAATTACGGCAGGCCGGGAACGAGATGGGAAGAGGTGGCCTGGGAGAGACTGGCCCGCCATGATATGTATCCGGAAAAGGTGGACAACAGATAAAAACAGAACAAATGTTTGACGAACACTTGTTTTGTTTGCTGAAGTATGCTATAATGATCTGGTAATAGAGTGAGTTAGAGTAATGAGTCGGAAAGGAAACTGTTATGAGCAGAGAAGACAAGATCGCCGCATTGAATAATGCTGTGGCAGTTATCGAAAAGAATTACGGACGGGGTTCGGTCATGAAGCTGGGTGATGCTGGTGCCAGGATTCAGGTGGAAGCCATCCCTACAGGCTCCATCAGCCTTGATGTGGCCCTCGGTGTCGGAGGAGTTCCAAGGGGAAGGATCATTGAGATCTACGGTCCCGAGTCCAG
>CADBNQ010000154.1 GCA_902796045.1 uncultured Lachnospiraceae bacterium
CGGGCTGAGATTGTACTCATCCAGAATCTCTCTGAAAATGCTCTTTAGATTCGGCATCAGCATATCGATGCGGGATACATTCACCGACACCGGCACGGAAAAGCCAAAGCGGTTTTTCCAGTCTCTTATTCTCCTGGCTGTTTCACGCCATACGAACTGATCGAGATCCAGGATCAGGCCGTTATCTTCAAGCAAGGGGATGAATACGCCCGGGCTGATCATTCCGAGTTCAGGATGAGTCCAACGCACCAGTGCTTCCGCGCTGGCCAGTACAGGTTTGTCGGGACGTATATCATACTTGGGCTGGAAATATACCATGAAGTGATGGTTTTCCAGTGAAGGCTTGAAGTCTTCCAGCAGGCGTTCTTTGAAAAGCTCTGCTTCATACAGCTGTGTATCATAAATACCTACTGACTTCAGGTAGCCGTTTTTAACGGTATTCGCCGCAATCTTCGCATAGTCAAAGCGGCGTTGAATCTGGACTGACTTGTCTACCTCGGGGTACACACCCATGCGCAGACGAACCCGGTTTGCAGATACATCTTCATCAACAAGTCCCTCGGATGCCTGCATCAGTATGCGTTCATAATCATCCCTGTGCGGGCAATAGATGAGGAAGGTATCTGCTCCGCGGCGGCAGCATACGCCGCTGATCTCGCGTGAGATCTGTCGGATACGCTGACCAATCCGGGAGAGTACGCTGTCACCGTACTGCTTTCCATATCGCTCGTTGAGCATATGGAAATTATTGACGTCAAGAACCATGGCATCCATCGGTATTTTCTGATAGTACTGATCATACATGCGGACATACCGATTGAAGTATTCCGGGTTCAGCAGGTTCGTCAGACTGTCACGTTCTGTCGACTGGATGATATTACGTTTCTCACTAAGCTCGATACAACGGTTGACACGCGCCTTGATGATCTCGACGGACGGATAAGGCTTGGGAATAAAGTCGATCGCTCCAACCTTAAGGCAGTCGACTTCCGCACTCTGATCTGCTGTTATCACGATTACCGGAATTCTGCTAAGCTCCTCCTCTTCTTTCATCACCCTCAGAACATCCATGCCGCTCAACTGCGGCATCTGCAGGTCAAGCAGTACCATGGCAAGTTCGTCTTTGTGGACCTTGACCTGTTCGAGTGCTTCATTTCCATCCGAGGCATACAGAATATCATAGTCGTCCTCCAGCATATTGCCCAGGATCATCTGATTGATGCGTTCATCGTCCACAATGAGAATATGTCGTTTGAGATGCAGTATTTCTGCGTCTTCATCTGCCGGGAATATCGGCCTTGCCGCTTCCTCTGCATCCTCTCGTGAAATGGAACCCATTTCCTTCAGAAGCTTCTTTTCTTCATACATCAGCCCATCTGCACGCTCAAATACGTCATGGAAGCTGGTATCTATGCCGGGCTGGTAATCGGCCAGACCGCCGGAGACGACGACTTCTTTGGTATTGATATGTTCTACGGAACGATCATGCAGTGCCAGAAGCAGTTCCTTCCGGATGAGATGATCGCGTCCGTGCAGGACCACTACAAATTCATCTCCACCCGTCCGGTAAACCGGGCTGTGCTGGAAAATGTCGCAGATCATCCTGCTTGCGTTACGAATGTATTCATCGCCTGCTTTATGTCCAAGGGTATCATTAATGACCTTCAGGCCGTTTACATCACAGACAACAACCGCAAATGCCTCTGCGCTGCCCTCATCAATGGAAGTATTGATCTGCTTTTCGTTCAAAAGAAAAGCATGCTTGCTTTTGACACCGGTCAGAGGATCGGTCAGAGCGATGGTTTTAGCCTCATCACGCTCCTTGGTCGCCTTTTTCTCCCATTTCTGCATAGAGAGATGATTTGTGAGCATAACGGCCAGGGACACGCCAAACAGGCCGACAATCACAAAGATGCTGGTATCGTCTGCCTGATGAAGCCGTCTGAGCTCCATTGCAAGGAATTCATCCTTATCCATCTCAAGGATCTCGTTGTCAGCCGTTCCATCAATATAACTTGAAATCTCAGCAATAATGGCATTTTCCCTGTCCACATTCAGCCTTTCTGCCCAGGTCATTGCCATCAGAACAATAAAGAGAAGCAAGGCAAGCCACACAATGATCGCTTTACCAAATTTTCTTTCATGATCCTTCCTGATGACTGTGTGGAAAAACAGCAATCCAAGCAATGACCAGACAGCCATAAGGACATAGGTCTCCGTAGCGATTGAATAATCGGAGAAGATACTCGGGAACAGAAGGTATATGGCGAAGGCAAGTAAGATGAACAGGCAGATACCGCTGAGCAGACGGTTCTTTTTGGCCCCCTCCTCCCCGGATGCCTTGAAAACTGCCACGGAAGCGAAGCCGTAAATGATGGTGGCACCGATTGTTGTAGTATCCACGATCCATCCGATTGCAGTTCTGCCGATAAATGGTATCGGAAGAGAGACAAGGAGTACCAGAAGGATGGCGTTGACAGGAATCTGCTTATCATTTAGCCTGGTAAAGCGCTCCGGCAGAATGCCATCCTGTGCCACGGCATAGCACAGGCGGCTTAAAGCACGCAGCATTCCGATCAGGCTGGTAAGTACCAGTGACAGCAAAGAAGCCATCAGAATATATACACCGGTCTGGCCGAGATAATAGTTTGCGGCGTAGAATGCAGGAAGTCCGGCGATTCCTTCATATTGGTCCAGGTGAGTGATGTAATCAATCCAGCTTGAGCATCCTTCCGGGTAAGCGGTGACACTGAGCAGGATAATAAAAATGTACAGTGCAGTGGTGGCTGTTACGGAGATAATCAGAATACGGAATAAACGACTGTGCTCGAAACGGTATTCCGCAGCGGAATGAGAGACCGTCTCAAATCCGATAAAAGCCCAGGGTGAAACAAATGCGATATGTATCACCTGGCGCAGTATACTTTTGTCCGGGAGAAAGGCAGGACTCATGGTCATGCCGGTGCCGCTGTGTCTCAGCATGGCGACAATAAAACACACTGTAATACCAACGGTGAAAATGAGTACCATCGCCACCATGCTGCTGGCAGTCGCCTTTTTACTTTTCATGCACACCAGGCCGATCAGCCACATCGCTGCCAGCGTGGCCAGGGCCTCACCAAGATAGACTTCGTATCCGAATACCGTAAAAAGATAGCATTTTTTGAAAACTCCCTGAAGAAAGAATCTTGCAAACAGAGGGATACTCGTGGCATTGGCCCAGAAGATGGAAATATAGATCAGGAACATGAACCAGGCAATAAGGAAAGCCCGGTCATAACCAAAAATACTCTTTACATAATTATAAAGCCCCCCTGTACCGGGATAGCGATTAGCCAGATAATGATAATGGCTTGAAACCATCAACATCATGGCGAATCCAATCAGAAGACCGATGATGGAGCCGAGCGGCCCTGCCTCGGAGAGATAGGAGCTGCTGGTCACGACCAGGGAGCCCCAGCCTATGGCTGAGCCGACCGACAAAGCCCAGACTGTCAGTGGAGAAAGATAAGGCTGAAGTTTTGAAGTATTGCTTGAAGCGGATGGGGTTTCGTTCATAATAATCTCTCCTCATGCATGATGATTGTGCTGTTCAGGGGTGTTTTGTTTCTCAAAGTGACATATTGTTCGTCTTTCTCATCAAGAATATCATAACAATCAATGACATACAATTCAAGAACCATTTTGACAAAAATGATAGAAAGGGATTAAGTGATTTCTCTCAGCTTGCAAAATGCAGGAAACTCTTGTAAAATCAAATTGTAACATCTGTGCTAAAAGAGGGAAGACATGAAAAGAACCTTTTACTCTGAGAAAGAAAAGAAGAATTATTATCGCAGATTAACAGAGGATCAGAAGATCGAAGCCTTTGCAGAGATGGTAGGAGATGCCCAAAACGCTGTTTTTCTGGGAGGAGCAGGCGTATCAACAGAAAGCGGGATTCCGGATTTCAGGAGCAAAAACGGTCTCTACAATAAAAAAAGAGGCAGGTTTTCCAAATACCGGCCGGAGTATCTTTTAAGCTATGACTGCCTGAAAAAAGAACCGGAGGTATTCTTTGACTATTACCGCAGCAACATGGATGTGAGAAATGCAAGGCCGAATAAAGCCCATCTGGTTCTTGCAGAGCTGGAACGGTCCGGCAGGCTGGCTGGTGTGATCACGCAGAACATAGATGGCCTGCATCAAAAAGCAGGAAGCATCAATGTGCAGGAGATCCACGGGACTATCTGGGGAAATCACTGTGTATCCTGCCATAAAGAATATGATGCTGATTTCATTTTTGATTGCAAAGGGCCGATTCCTGTATGTGAAGACTGTGGAAAGCTGGTTCGCCCGGATGTGACACTTTATGGTGAATTCCTTCCCGAGAAGGCCTATCGCAATGCAATCGATCTTATAGGAAAGGCTGACCTGCTGATCATAGGCGGAACCTCTTTGGAGGTAGGATCCGCTGCCCAGCTTGCTCACATGTATCATGGGGAGAACCTGGTGATCATCAATAAGGGAAAGACAAGAATGGAAGGGAAAGCGGACCTGCTCTTTCACAAAAGCATTGGTGACATACTTGACCAGATGTGGTATCAGTAAACTAAGTTCAATCAGGGGATCAATCAGGGGACGGTTCTATGATTGAGACTTGACAATCATATTCAATCAGGGGACGGTTCTATGATTGAGACTTGACAATCATAGAACCGTCCCCTTACAGGAGGAGATTATGGAATACGGGAGATTTAATGATACTTATATGATACGAATGGATCGCGGGGAAGAGATTATATCTTCACTGACCGACTTTTGCAAAAAAGAAGGGATTACCCTGGGCTCTGTTGAGGCGCTTGGCGCAGCTGACCATGTGGTAGTCGGCCTTTATGACGTTAAAACACGTGAGTATCATAAACGAATATTTGATGAACCTATGGAGATCACATCTCTTCTTGGCAATATTACGACAAAAGATGGAGAGCCCTATCTCCATGTGCATATCAATCTTTGCCGTGAAGATATGAGTGTGATTGGCGGGCATCTGAACGAGTGCAGGATTTCTGCCACTTGTGAAATGTTTGTAAGAAAGATCGAGGGACAGGTAGGCCGCAAGCTGGATAATACTGTCACAGGTCTGAACCTCTATGAATTCTAGGGGGACGGTTCTTTGATTGTCAGATCTCAATCAAAGAACCGTCCCCTGATTTCATCAATAAACATCTGCACCACCGGAGAGAAGATCTGGTATTTTTTCCAGATCAGATATCCGGCGTTTTTTATTTGAGGGACGATCGGTCTCAGGCATAGAGGGCTGTCTCCAGTAGTATTGATCAGTTTATCAAAGCAGATAGCGTAACCAAGGCCGTCTTCAACAAGGAGAGATGCATTATATATAAGGTTGTAGGTAGCAATGACATTCAAGGAGGATAATTCTTCCGAACCCGCAAAGTAAGGAGCGGCAGCCCTTGAGACAATAACAGGCTGTCCTTTTAGATCTGAGAAACGTAGCTCTTCCTTTTGTGCCAGAGGACAGTCCTTTGGCATCAGCAGGCCGAAAGTGTCTTTTTCGGGTAATTCAATGGACTGGTAGAGCGTGTGATCCACATCCGTGAAGATGACGGCAAAGTCGAGCAGTCCATTGTTCAGCTCATCCATCAGATCCTGTGTGTCTCCACTTGTGATATGGAAACGGATATCCGGATGCTCTTTGGCAATCTTCGCCGCTGTACGTGACAGGTAATGAAAAGACCAGGATTCCCCCGCTCCGATCCGCACTGATCCGGAGATATGGTTTTTAATCTGAGCGATCTCGTCTTCCGTCATCTTCATAAGGTGTACCATTTCTTCTGCTCTTTTACGAAGTACCATCCCTTCTTCTGTCAGGGTAATCCTTCGATTCCCGCGCACAAAAAGTGACGCACCAAGCTCTTCCTCTAACTCTTTCATCTGCCGTGACAGCGAGGGCTGGGCGACATGAAGCGTCTTTGCCGCTGCGGATATCGTACCTTCCCTGACCACCGCCAGATAGTATTGCATCGTCCGTATGTCCATAGAAATTCACCTCTGTCAGGGGACGGTTCTTTGATTGTCAGATTTTCAATCAAAGAACCGTCCCCTTGCTATTCAAATATAACATAGGAAGCCATAGTTTACAAGTATTTGATTATAGGAAGAAATGCTGTTAAAATATATTCAACCAATGGAAGCAGTGTATAGCTGAATATTGACAGAATAGAAAGTAAGTAGACGGCAGAATAAGAATACAGGGAGGTATATAATGATGAAGACAGAAGAATTAAAACTTGTCAAAGAATGGGATAAGACTTTTGCAAAGAGTGATAAGGTGGATCACTGCAAGGTGACATTTGTAAACCACTTTGGTATTACACTTGCTGCGGACATGTATGTCCCTAAGAATGTGGAAGGAAAGCTTCCGGCAATCGCGGTGTCAGGGCCTTTTGGAGCCTGCAAGGAACAGTCATCAGGGCTTTATGCACAGACGATGGCGGAACGTGGTTTTCTTACAATCGCTTTTGATCCGTCATTTACCGGTGAATCCGGTGGTTACCCTCGTGCCATGCATTCCCCGGATATCAATGTGGAAGATTTCCAGGCGGCAGTGGATTTCCTTTCTGTCCAGGATCAGGTTGATCCAGAACGGATCGGTATTATCGGAATCTGCGGCTGGGGTGGAATGGCATTGCAGACAGCATGTTACGATACAAGGATCAAGGCGACGGTCACTTCCACCATGTATGATATGTCCCGCATTGCAGGGAACGGATACTTTGACTCTGAGGATAACAAGGAGGCCAGAAAGGCAGCAAGAGATGCCGTAAACAGACAGCGTACGGAGGACTACAGAAAGGGCAGCTATGCGAGAGCAGGCGGGGTAGTGGATCCGCTTCCCGAAGATGCGCCTTTCTTTGTAAAAGATTACTATGATTATTACAAAACCGACAGAGGCTATCATGCCCGTTCACTCAATTCCAACGATGGCTGGGCCGTAACAGCAGGCACCTCTCTTGCTAATTCAAGGCTTTTTACCTACGCGGGAGAAATCGACAGCGCAGTACTCATGATCCACGGGGAGAAGGCACATTCCTGTTATATGAGCAAGGATGCATTTCAGCTTCTGAAGGGGGCTAACAAAGAACTCATGATCATTCCGGACGCTGTTCATACGGATCTTTATGACGGTGGAGACAAGGATTATATTCCCTTTGACAAGATGACAGCTTTCTTTAATGAGTATCTGAAATAGGAGACAGCAATGGGAAAAAGTGTTTTGATTATCTCAACAAGTCCCCGTCTGGGGAGTAATTCTGAACTGCTGGCATCTGAATTTGCCAGAGGTGCTGCCCAGGCAGGCCATGAAGTGGAACAGATCAGTCTTCGCGGCAAGGAAATACAGTTTTGCAGAGGATGCTTTGTCTGTCAGACGAAAAAGAGATGTGTGATCCGAGATGACGCAGATCAGATTGAGCAGAAGATGGAGAAGGCTGACGTACTTGTTTTTGCGACGCCAATCTATTATTATGAGATGAGCGGTCAGATGAAAACCATGCTTGATCGTGGAAACCCTCTTTATACGACAGACTATGCTTTTCGGGATGTTTACCTCATATGCACAGCAGCGGAAAATGACGACCATGTCTGGGAGAGAGCAAAAAGCGGTCTGGAAGGATGGATCGCCTGCTTCCCCAAAGCAAGGCTTGCAGGCTGTGTATTCGGCGGGGATGTTACCGAGGTAAATACCGTGACCGGAAAACCGGCAATGGAGGAAGCTTATGAGATGGGAAAGAAAATCTAAGTCAGGGGACGGTTCTTTGATTGTCAGATCCTCAAAAAAAGAATCGCCTCAATCAAAGAACCGTCCCCTGATTTTTCTTCTGTGTATGATGATTTCCATATTGGCTTTTGC
>CADBNQ010000155.1 GCA_902796045.1 uncultured Lachnospiraceae bacterium
AACAAATAACCTTTCGAAATCTTATTATGGAACTTCCGTATGAAGACCCAAAGGAATGCTGGTTACAGATGATGTGGAGGACAAGATAAAGACTGTAAGGAGAAGACTGGAAAGAAATGAAGAAACATGCAAAAAGGATCATTTTCATATTGCTCTCTTTGATATCCTTATTCTGCCTAGTCATTTGGCTGTTTGCATGTCTGTTTGCAGTGGGACAGTTATACAATACATATGACCTTTGGGTTTACCTTGCTGATGCTCCGATAGCTGTGCTTATTATTGTTGTGTTGTTTGCAGCATTTGTTGGGTTTCTGGTGGCAGCGATACTGACAAAGGATAAGAAAGAATAGGAAAGAATAGAAAGCATCGTATGTCTGTATAGAAAATAATTATGAAAGAAGGCTTGTTTTATGCACTCTATAAAAACCAAGATAACTGCCATGACTGTCTGCGTCATCGTGATAGCAATGGCCATTGCCACGTTTTTTGGTGTGACGGCCATAAGGGATGTCGGAAACCATGATGCGGAGCAGACTCTGCTCTTACTATGCGAAACAGGACAGAAAGACCTGAATTACTATTTTCAGAACGTAGAATCGTCGGTAAAAACGGTTGCGGCCTTTATCCAATCTGATCTGGACGGGGTGGATGATGAAGACCTCCAGACCCACATAGACCGGGTCAGCGATGTCTTTCAGAAGCTGGCATATAACACGAACGGCGTTCTGACCTATTATTACCGGATCGATCCGGAAGTTTCTAAAGATGTCAAGGGTTTCTGGTATGTAAATTCAGATGGCAACGGCTTCAAAGAGCACGAGGTGACGGATATCAGCGAATATGATACGGATGACACTTCTACGCTTGTCTGGTTCACTGTGCCGAAAGCAACGGGCGAAGGCGTATGGCTGCCGCCCTATATTACTGAAAACCTGGATACCCGTGTGATCTCCTATAATGTTCCCGTATATCGTAAGGGACAGTTCTTCGGAGTCATTGGTATTGAGATCGATTACTCCACAATGGCAGAAGTCATAAATCACATCACCCTCTATGATAATGGATATGCCTTCCTCAATGACGAGGAGGGGAACATTATCTATCATCCTAAAATGGATGTTACGACAATGGAAACGCAACCGAAGGTGCCGGGAGGCCTTTTAAGCAATGATAAGTTCATCCACTACTCCTTTGACGGCGTAGAAAAGCAGGCAGTCTGGCTGCCTTTAAGCAACGGGATGCGCCTTAATGTCACGGTCCCCGTTCAGGAGATCAATGCCGCCTGGTATCAATGGATTACCAAGATCGCGATCACCTTTGCCGTACTGCTGGTCATCTTCATCATACTGATCATGACCTTCACAGGCCGGATCACAGATCCCCTGCAGAAACTGACCAAAGCGGCGGAACAGCTCAGCGAAGGCTACTATGATACTGAGCTGGATTATGACAAGAAAGACGAAGTCGGTGTTCTCACGGCATCCTTCAAAAAGCTTATCATGAATCTGAATATCTATATCAAAAACCTGAACGATATGGCCTATATCGATGCGCTTACCGGGATCGGGAACCGTTTGGCGCTAAGGCGTGACTACGATTCTTATCAGGGACATGAAGTCACAGTACTAATGCTGGACTTAAATGACTTTAAGCTGATCAACGATACTCGCGGCCATGAGGAGGGAGACCGTGTTCTTCAGGAATTTGGAAAACTGCTCTCAGACACTTTCGGAAAGGACTGCTGTTACCGGTATGGCGGCGACGAATTCCTTGTTATCGTGCCGGATATCTCAGACTCAGAGTTTTATGAGAAGCTGGAGGCTTTAAAACAGAACAAACCCGTCATTGACGGTACTGCAAGGGCAGGCTTCTCCACAGGATATGTCCATGCAATGCTGACAGACTCAGATATGCTTCGCAATCTCATCTCCAGCGCAGATGAGAAAATGTATGAGACAAAGAGGGATAAGAAACGTGCCTTTGATACTGAGCGGGTAATACAGGAACCGCAGATGAAGGCGGGAGAGTATTCGGTTGTGGAGCTGAAAGAGTTTCTTAATGAAATGTCTGAAAAATTTGCCCTTGCCCGTGTGGTAGACCCCATCGAGTGCCGGATCATCGAACTGCAGGATGACGGCAGGATCAGTATGAATGAAAGCTGTTATGGTATATGGCATTCAGAGCAGAGGTGCATCAACTGTTCCAGTGCCCTGGCCTGCAGGACCGGATGTTATCAGGAGAAGGCAGAACATTTCAAAGACGATTTTTATTTTGTCCAGTCGAATCCTGTTAAATTGAGACTTTCAAATGGCAGCGTACATAATGCAGTGGTGGAACTGGTGAATGTCGAGAAAGAGAGCGATGTGGCTGTAAATAACAGGGAGGCGGAGAATATCGGTACCAGAGCTGCCCATTATCTTGCGCATCACGACAGCCTGACCAATGCCCTGAATTCAGAGGCGTTTTATGAGCTCGCTCGCGGGATGATAAAAAACAGACCGGGAAAATCGTGGGTCATGATCACTTCTAATATCATGAATTTCAGACTGGTCAACACGTTGTTCGGAGACCGGAAGGGAAATGAGGTCCTTGCAAGGACGGCATCCATGCTGAGAGAGATCTCGGAGTCTTCGAGAGGATTGTGCGGGAGACTCGGCTCAGACCAGTTCGCTGTGCTCATTCCAAGAAATAAATACAGAGAAGAAGATCTTACGTCCATAGCCCGGATTCTGGCAGAAACTTATAACAGTGGAATATACAAGTTCCATATACACTTTGGTGTTTACGAGATCGATGATCCATCCATTCCGGTATCTGTCATGTGTGGACGGGCTAATTCAGCGCTCCGCACCATACGGGATGATCTGACCCGAGTTGTTGCATATTTTGATGATGCCATCTTACAGAAGATCCTTCTGGAGCAGACGGTGCTTGGCAGTTTTGAAGAAGCTTTAAGCAGCGGACAGTTCAGAATGTATCTGCAGCCACTGGTCAGGAAAGACGGAAGCGTGATCGGGGCAGAGGCATTGGCAAGATGGTACAGGCCGGACGGCTCAATGATCATGCCGGGAGACTTTATTGAAACGCTGGAAACAGCGGGCCTTATCCATAAACTGGACAGGCACATGTGGGAACTTGCGGTAAAACAGCTGAGTATGTGGAAAGGGACGGAAAGGAGGGATCTGACGATCTCCGTCAATGTCTCAGCAAAAGACTTTTACAGTATCGATGTTGCCCGTGTGATGATAGAGCTTGTTGACAGATATGGCGTGGACAGCCGTATGCTCAGGCTGGAGATCACAGAAACGGCCTTTCTTGGCAAGTCGGATAAATATGAAAACATTGTTTCAGTACTAAGGCAGAAAGGATTCATTGTGGAGATCGATGATTTTGGGAAAGATAATTCGACCCTTAGTTTCCTGAAAGACATTAATGCAGACGTCCTGAAGATCGATATGAGTCTCCTGCAGGAGATCCAGGATAACGAGCGGAACCAGATCGTCCTGAAGTCTGTGATCGGCATGGCGGATTCCCTGGGAATGGACGTGATCACAGAAGGTGTGGAGACAGAAGAACAACTCCGCATACTTACAGAAATGGGCTGTAATTATTTCCAGGGCTACTATTTCTGCCGTCCGGTTCCGGTAGACGAATTTGAAATGAAGTATTCCTCTGCGGAATAAGACAGGCAGTTTAGTTGAGGAAGGAGTATTATGTTTCAAAAGATAAAGGCGTGCCGGACAACACGGATCATCGTGCTGCTCTTTTGCCTGATGATAATAACAGCCATTGCTGCGCCGGCTGCGGCAATGGAAAAAGATACCAGAAAGACCATTCGTGTCGGCTGGCATGAGGAACCATATTTTATCACAGACCAGTATGGGCGCCGTTCAGGGTATTCTTATGAGTATCAGCGGAAAGTAGCCGCATACACCGGCTGGGACTATGAATATGTCAAGGGGTCATGGTCTGACCTTTTTCAAATGCTGAAAAACGGTGAGATCGATATGATGAGCAATGTTTCCTATACGGACGAGCGTACAAAGGATATGCTTTATGCGTCTCTTCCGATGGGGACGGAAGCATACTATCTCTTTGTTTCACCTGACAATAAGCAGATCACAGCAGACGATTATTCATCTCTGGAAGGGAAGCGGGTAGGTGTTACAAAGGGATCCATCCAGAAAGAAATATTCGAAAAATGGGTGAAGATGCACGATGTTAAGGTAGAACTGGTCGAACTGACCACCCCAGATGAAGAATCCCAGAAGCTCCTTGGTACAAAACTGGATGCTTTTGTGACGATCGATGTGTATGGAGATTCGGAAGACGCTGTTCCCATATGGAAGATCGGCTCATCGGATTATTATTTTGCTGTCAGCAAAAAACGGCCGGATCTGCTTCCGGAACTTGACGCTGCGATGGGCAGCATCCAGGACGAAAACAAATATTATAATCAGCAGCTCAATGCGAAGTATCTCGAAAACGCCGATGCGGAAAGATTTCTTGACACGAAGGAAAAAGACTGGCTTGTGAAACACGGTACGATCCGGGTCGGCTACCAGGACAATTATCTGGCATTTTGTGCCAGAGATCCGGATACAGGAAAACTGACCGGCGCGTTGAAGGATTATCTGGAGTACGCCTCTGATGCGCTTGAAAATGCACACATCGATTTTGAAGCTGTTTCGTTTCCAACCATATCAGATGCGGTGGAAGCAATGAAGAAGGGGGAAGTGGATTGTGTTTTTCCCGCAAACCTGACGGATCATGACAGCGAGGAAATGGATCTGGTTATGACACCGGTTCTGATGCGGACAGAGATGGATGCCGTGGTCAGGGCAGCGGAGCAGAAAGAGTTTGTCATAAAGGATGATGTTACCGTAGCTGTCAATAAGGGCAACACCAACTATGACTTGTGGCTGTCGGATCATTTTCCGACCTGGAAGCGTGCGTATTTCAAGGACACGTCTGCCGGGCTGGAGGCAGTAGCGGATGGTGAAGCAGATTGTGTCATCATCAGCGGTTACAGATACAGCAATATATCGAAGTTATGCGAGAAGCTGCACTTAGGCACCGTTTACACCGGTGTGGACATGGATTACTGCTTCGCAATAAATAAAGGCAATACCGAACTATATTCCATTCTAACCAAAGTGAATAATGCAGTTCCGGATGCTGTGATCCACTCAGCTTTGACCTATTACTCCACAGAGGATGTAAAGACCAGTTTTACTGATATGGTCAAAGACAACCTGTTTATCGTGCTGGCTGTTATCGCCGGGATACTGGTTGTCATCCTCATACTCCTGCTTCGTAATATCCGGTCGGAGAGGAAGATCCTCGAAGAAGAACGTATGCTCAGGACCCTGAATAAACGCGTTTTCGTTGATTCGCTTACTTCTGTACGTAATAAAGCTGCCTATTCTGATTACATAGAAACACTTCAGGAACGTGTGGATCAGGGTGAGCAGTTCGCTTTTGCCATTGGAGTTTTTGACTGCAATGACCTGAAAAAGATCAACGACCATCATGGACATGACAAGGGCGATGAGTATCTGAAAGCAGCCAGCAAGTTGATCTGTAATATTTTCCAGCACAGCCCCGTTTTCAGGATCGGTGGTGACGAATTTGCCGTTGTGCTTGAAAATGATGATTTCATAAACAGGGACGCACTTATTCATGAGTTTGAAGAAAAGCAGAAGGAGATATGCGCTTCAGCAAAAGCAGAGTGGGACGAAGTCCAGGTAGCGATTGGAATCGCAGTTTATGACCCGGATCATGATAGTTCCGTAAATGATACTGCACGACGGGCAGACAAGCTGATGTATGCAAATAAAGTCGAAGGAAAAAGGACTAATTGATTAAAACTCAGGTTTTGAAGTTGATCTTTCTGGAGGACAAGAGAAAATGAAACAATCTTTTTTTGACCGTATTCCAACAAATCTGCCCGGCGGCTTTTTTGTGTACCGGGCTACAGGTGAGGAAGAACTGTGCTTTGCAGATCAGAATGTTTTGGATCTGTATGGCTGCGATACCTTTGATGAATTCCGGGCTTTGACCGGGAACAGCTTTCGTGGCATGGTCCATCCGGAAGACATTGACCGGGTGGAAAATGAGATCTATTCCCAGACTTTCCATAGCGGAGACCGGCATGATTACGTTTATTACCGTATCCGCACGAAGCAAGGGGAGGTAAAATTTGTCGAGGATTTTGGCCATCTGGTCTATAACGTGGATGGAGAAAGCTTCTTCTATGTCTTTATTGTGGATGTGGAGGAATCTGAGTATGAGAAATTAGATCACACAAGCTGGGAGGAAAGGATCGTCTACCGCCGCAGCGAAAGGCGTGATGCTTTGACTGGCCTTATTTATGAGGATGCCTTCTATTTTGCATGTAAGCGGAATCTTGCCAATGTCAGGATCAACTGGCTTCTCATTGCGATCGATATCCAGAATTTTAAACTGTTCAATGAATGGTATGGACGGGAAAAAGGAGATCAGATCCTGGCTGCCATTGGACATGAACTTAGTCAGATCGCTGATGCACACAGTGGCGTGGCAGGCTATTTCGGTGGGGATGATTTTGCACTTCTTGTCCCGGCAGGTCATTTTGATGTGGATGCCCTCTTTGAATGTATCTACAGCATCATCACGGGTCAGGGGGCATCTGTTGGTTTCCTTCCGGCGATTGGCGCCAGTTATTCACACGGCAATATGTCGCCGTATACACTTTATGATCAGGCCTCCATTGCCTGCCATGAAGCCAAAGGCGACCGCAAAGCGCGTGTGAAGTTTTTCTCTCAGGCAATGGTGAGCAGAGCGGAAGAAGACTATAAAGTCCTTTCAGAATTTAAAGACGCACTGTCAGATGGTGAGATAACATTTTATCTTCAGCCTCAATGCAGATCGGCAAATGGACAGATCGTCGGCGCGGAAGCACTGGCGCGTTGGATCAGACCCGATGGAAAAGTTGTTCCCCCCATTTCGTTCATTCCGGTTTTAGAGAGGTACGGTTTTGTTCCTGATCTTGATAAATACATATGGGAGGAGGTCTGCAGGTGGAGCCGAAAAATGCTGGATGATGGGAGAAAGCTTGTTCCTGTCTCCGTTAACATCAGCCCTGTCGATATCTTCACGATGGATGTGCCGCATTTCTTTGAAGAGATGGTGAAGAAGTATAACCTTCCTAAAGACGCGGTCAAGGTTGAGATCACAGAGTCTGCTTACAGCGAAGGATCTGACAAGGTCCGTGCTACAGTTCAGGAATTCCGTAATATGGGATTTGTCGTCCTGATGGATGATTTTGGGAGCGGTTTTTCCTCCCTGAACATGCTCCGGGAGTTGAATGTGGACATCATTAAACTGGACGCATACTTCCTGAGAATGGAGAAGAATAACGAGCGGAAAGGT
>CADBNQ010000156.1 GCA_902796045.1 uncultured Lachnospiraceae bacterium
GTAAGAAACAGGTTATGGCACCTGGCGAGATGGAGCAGGTTATCCTTCAGAAGAAGAAACTGGCTGAGTTTGACGGCCTGAAGACCATCACAGTAAAGATCGAGGCAGAGTAAACAGACTTTCGCTTTTGTATAAATAGGAAAGGAAGATGTAAGCTATGGAAAAAAGACAGTTAACTTGTATCAACTGTCCTCTGGGATGTCAGGTAACAGTGACACTTGAGAACGGTGAAGTAAAAGAAGTAACAGGCAACACCTGCCCCCGTGGCGATGTTTATGCAAGAAACGAAGTAACTAACCCCACACGTGTGGTTACTTCCATCGTTAAGGTTGACGGCGGCAATCTTGCAGCATGTTCTGTGAAGACAAAAGAAGTCATCCCCAAGGGTAAGATCTTCGATATCCTTGACCAGATCAAACCTGTTGTGGTTAAGGCTCCTGTCCATATCGGCGACGTGATCGTTCCCGATGTAGCAGGCACAGGCGTTGATGTCATCGCCACTAAGAATATCGTAGCAGTATAAAGAACAGTAATTCCAGATCGCCGGGTTGATTGCACAGCCGCATTCAATCCGGCGATTTATATCAGATGGGAGATGACTCCCTCCTCTTAAGGGGGAGATGGTCAACTTCTATCAGTGGGAGTCCAATCTCCCATCTGATATACGCTCCGCGAGGATGTGCACGGATTCGGATTGGAATTTTGTCAGCAGAGCTGACCCGAATCCGGCACCAAGACTCGCGAGCGAGTCTTGAAAATAGGAGAGTACGATATGAAAGGTATTATTCTTGCGGCCGGTAAAGGCTCCCGGCTTTATCCCATTACATTCCCTGTGTGCAAGCCTTTGCTTCCGGTCTATGACAAACCATTGATTTATTATCCTCTGTCTGTCCTGATGAAGGCCGGGATCAGGGATGTCCTTGTGATCATCCCTCCGGGAGAGGAGCATCCATTTAAGAACCTGCTTGGGGACGGCAGTGAGTTCGGCATCAAGATCCAGTACAAGGAGCAGCATGTCCAGCGCGGTATCGCTGATGCCTTTATCATCGGCGAAGACTTTATCGGTGATGATCCTGTCTGCCTGATCCTTGGGGACAACATTTTCTTCGGACCCTCCTTCCGCCTGAAGCTCCGTGATGCTGTTAAGAGTGTGGAAGGTGCCAAGATATTCGGTTATTATGTGCAGGATCCGAGACCTTTTGGTGTCGTGGAGTTTGATGAGAACGGCACGGCTCTGTCCATCGAGGAGAAGCCGGCCCATCCCAAGTCCAACTATATCGTGCCGGGTCTGTATTTCTATGATAATAAAGTCATAGAGATCGCCAAAAACCTGAAGCCTTCGGCCAGGGGAGAGCTTGAGATCACAGATGTGAATAATAAGTACCTGGAGGCCGGGGAGCTCAGCGTGATCCCTCTTGGACCGGAGTACACCTGGTTTGACGCCGGAACTGCTGACAGCCTCTACCAGGCTGCCGGGACCATCAAGACGGTACAGCGAAGCGGCCATATGATCGGCTGTCTGGAGGAGAAGGCCATCCGCAACGGATGGATCACCCTGGACCAGCTGAAGGACAAGGCTGCCGAGCTGAGCAAGACCAGCTATGGACAGTACCTCCGCGGCCTGATCAGTGATATCGTTTGTGAATAATTCTGACAAAAATCTTTCATTATGATATTGATAATTCTTGTAGGATGCGGTAAAATATGAACCATATTGGGTTACTGCCCGGGGAACGGGCAGGACACCATTATCAGTATAACGGCATGGAGGATGCCGGGATTATTTAAGGAGGTAGTTGTATGAAGAAATTGTTAAGCGTGATGATGGTCATGGCATTTGCCCTGAGCATGCTGGCCGGCTGCGGCGGCGGAGCAACCGAGTCTACAGGAGCCGGCTCTGCTGATGCAGGTTCAGTATTCCGCATCGGAGCCATCGGACCGGCCACAGGAGCAGCAGCCATCTACGGAAGTGCAGTTAAGAACGGCGCCCAGATCGCGATCGATGAGATCAATGAGAACGGCGGCATCAACGGAGCTCAGATCGAGTATAACTTCCAGGATGATGTTCATGATGCCGAGAAGTCCAAGAATGCTTACAATACTCTGAAAGACTGGGGTATGCAGATGCTTCTGGGTACGGTTACAACAACACCGTGTCTGTCAGTTGCACCCCTGGCTGTACAGGATAACACATTTATGATCACACCGTCCGCTTCTTCACCGGATGTGCTTGTGGGACCGAACGTATTCCAGGTATGCTTCACAGATCCTAACCAGGGTTCCAAGTCCGCAGAGTACATTGCAGAGAACAAGCTGGCAACCAAGATCGGTATTATCTACAACAGCGCTGATGTGTATTCCACAGGTATCAAGGATAAGTTCGTCGAGGAAGCTAAGGCCAAGGGTCTTGAGATCGTTTCCGATGAAGCCTTCACAGAAGATTCCAAGACTGACTTTACTACACAGCTTAAGGCTGCCCAGGACGGCGGAGCAGAGCTGGTATTCCTTCCGATCTACTATCAGGAAGCTTCCATCATCTTAAAGCAGGCTAAGAAGGATATGGGATATTCACCGATATTCTTCGGCGTTGACGGTATGGATGGTATCCTTACTGTTGAGAACTTTGACACATCCCTTGCTGAGGGCGTTATGCTCCTCACACCATTTGCAGCTGATTCCGATGATGAGGCAGTTCAGAGCTTTGTTCAGAAGTATCAGGAGCAGTACGGTGATGTTCCTAACCAGTTCGCAGCAGATGCCTACGATGGAATCTATGCCATCAAGGAAGCAGCAGAGAAAGCTGGTGTTACACCGGATATGAGCGCACAGGAGATCTGTGATGCCATGGTCGCTGTGATGCCTGAGATCAACATCAAGGGTCTTACCGGTGGAGATGAAGGTCTTCAGTGGTCCGATACCGGCGAAGTTAACAAGCAGCCCAAGGCTGTTGTGATCAAAGACGGCAAGTACGAAAGTATGGAATAAGAAGAGAATCCCCTTCGTTCCATTCTAATAATGATTACATGGAGGGCTATTTCCGGATAACCCTCCTTCCTTTTGTTTGGGAAAAGAGGTAACCAATGAGTTTTTTATCTTATCTGATCAACGGACTCAGCCTGGGAAGCATTTATGCCATTATCGCTCTTGGTTATACTATGGTTTACGGTATCGCCAAGATGCTGAACTTTGCACATGGTGATGTCATTATGATCGGCTGTTACGTGGTCTTTACCATGACGAACAGCTTTCATCTGGATCCCCTGGCCAGTCTGGGTATAGCTATTGTTTTTTGTACGGTCCTCGGCGTATGCATCGAGAAGATCGCCTACAGGCCGCTTCGTGGGGCCAATGCCCTGGCAGTTCTGATCACTGCTATCGGGGTAAGTTATTTTCTGCAGAACCTTGCACTGATCGTTTTCGGATCTGACACCAAGTCTTTTACATCGATCATCGAGGCAGAGCCGCTGGTTCTGGCCGGTGGAAAGCTGAAGATTCCTGTGATCACTATAGTAACAGTGTTAAGCTGTGTTGTTATCATGGCCGCACTGATGCTTTTTATCAATAAATCCAAAGCCGGACAGGCCATGCTGGCAGTTTCTGAAGACAGAGATGCTGCCCAGCTGATGGGAGTGAATGTCAACAATACCATCTCACTGACTTTTGCCATCGGCTCAGGTCTTGCCGCCATAGCCGGGGTCCTTCTGTGCTCGGCTTATCCGACTCTGTCACCTTACACCGGAGCCATGCCGGGTATCAAAGCCTTCACTGCTGCCGTATTCGGTGGTATCGGTTCTATTCCAGGCGCTTTCATAGGAGGGATCCTTCTTGGTGTAATCGAGATCATGGGAAGGGCATATATTTCATCACAGCTTTCTGATGCCATTGTATTTGCTGTGCTGATCATAGTCCTGCTGGTGAAGCCTACAGGTATACTGGGACGGCCGATCCAGGAGAAAGTGTAGGTGAGTGTAAGTGGCAAAGTTAAACATCAAGAAAATGAACAAGAATTTCAGAGGTCAGCTCATCACCTATGCTATGGTGATCATAGCTTTTGTAGTCATGCAGATCCTGATCGCTTCCGGATCAGTTTCTTACCTCCTGCAGGGACTTATGGTTCCCCTGTGTATCTATTCGATCGTGGCAGTAGGACTGAACCTTTGCGTGGGATATCTCGGAGAGCTCAGTCTCGGACATGCCGGATTCATGTGCGTCGGCGCCTTTTCCAGTGCCTTCTTTACAAAATGTATGCTGAACACCGGGATGAACGAGACAGTCCGTTTCCTGCTGGCTCTGGTCATAGGGACACTGACTGCAGCCCTTTTCGGATACCTGATCGGTATCCCGGTACTGCGGCTTAGGGGTGACTATCTGGCCATAGTAACCCTTGCTTTTGGTGAGATCATCAAGAATGTTATCAATGTTTTATACATAGGCAGGGACTCCAGGGGATTCCATTTCTCCATGAAGGATGCCACAGCCTTAGGTCTGGAGGAGGACGGAGAAGTGATCGTCAACGGTGCCAAAGGCATCATGAGGATTCCCTCCCAGTCTACCTTCCTGATCGGTGTGATCCTCCTGCTGATCGCCCTCTTTATCTGCTTCCAGCTGGTTAACTCCCGCAGTGGCAGGGCCATCATGGCCATCCGTGATAACCGTATAGCGGCAGAGTCCGTGGGCATCAATATCACAGGCTACAAGCTGCTGGCCTTTACCATATCGGCAGCCATTGCCGGGGCAGGCGGCGTCCTTTACGCTCACAACCTGGCCACGCTGACAGCGCAGCCGGCCAACTTCGGATACAATATGTCCATCATGATCCTCGTATTTGTCGTGCTTGGCGGTATGGGAAGTTTCAGAGGGTCTGTGATCGCGGCAGTTCTTCTGACTATGATCCCGGAGATCTTGAGAGGACTGGCAGATTACCGTATGCTGATCTACTCCATCATCCTTATTGCCATGATGCTCTTTAACTGGTCGCCCAAGTTTGTTGCCTTCAGGCAGGCCCAGATGGAGAAATTGTTTGGAAAGAAGAAGAAGGAGGCGGTGTAAGTGGCATTATTAGAAGTAAGAAACTTAAGCATCTCCTTCGGAGGTTTGAAAGCTGTTGACAGCTTTGAGCTTCAAATAGAGAAGAATCAGCTGTATGGTCTGATCGGACCGAACGGTGCGGGTAAGACCACTGTATTTAACCTGCTGACAGGTGTCTATAAGCCTGACGAGGGCTATATCGGCCTTGACGGTGTAGACCTGGTGGGAAAGAGGACCATCGATATCAACCAGGAAGGGATCGCGAGAACCTTTCAGAATATCCGCCTTTTCGGCCAGCAGACAGTGCTTGATAATGTCAAGATCGGTCTGCACCATGAGTATCCCTACTCCACATTCACCGGGATATTCCGGCTTCCCCGCTACCATAAGATGGAGAAGGCCATGAATGAAAAGGCTCTGGAGCTGCTGGATGTCTTCGGCATGGCGGACAAGGCAGAGTACCTGTCCTCCAACCTTCCTTACGGACAGCAGCGTAAGCTGGAGATTGCACGGGCCCTGGCCACCAACCCCAAGCTGCTGCTCCTCGATGAGCCGGCTGCGGGGATGAATCCCAATGAGACAAAAGAACTGATGGATACCATACGTTTTGTCCGGGATAAGTTTGACATGACCATTCTGCTGATCGAGCACGATATGAATCTTGTTTCCGGCATCTGCGAGGAGATCACAGTGCTGAACTTCGGTCAGATTCTGGCCAGCGGAGAGACCAAAACGGTCCTCAAGAATCCGGAAGTCATCAAGGCATATCTTGGAGAGTAAGGAGGAAGTTTGTTATGGCTATGCTAGAAGTGAAAGACCTGCAGGTTTATTATGGCATGATCCAGGCCATCAAGGGCATCTCCTTTGAGGTAAACCAGGGAGAAGTTATCGCTCTGATTGGTGCCAACGGTGCCGGTAAGACGACCACTCTCCAGACCATCACAGGCATGCTTTCCCCCAAGGCCGGACAGGTGATCTTCGAGGGGACAGATATCTCAAAGATCCCGGGTCACAAGATCGTCTCCATGGGTATGGCTCATGTCCCGGAGGGAAGGAGGGTATTTGCCAACCTGAGTGTTTTGCAGAACCTCAGGATGGGGGCATATTCCCTCAAGGATAAAGGAGAGATCGAGCACAATCTGCAGCGTGTATATAAAAGCTTCCCCAGACTGGAGGAACGTAAGAACCAGCCTGCCGGAACCCTTTCGGGTGGAGAACAGCAGATGCTGGCCACCGGCCGGGCCCTGATGTCAAGTCCCAGGATCGTCCTGATGGACGAACCTTCCATGGGTCTCTCGCCCATCTTTGTTGATGAGATCTTCAGCATCATTGAGGAGATCTCTTCTCAGGGCACTACGGTTCTGCTGGTAGAGCAGAACGCCAAGAAGGCCCTGGAGATCGCGGACCGGGCATATGTTCTGGAAACCGGGAAGATTGCCCTTTCCGGTGATGCAAAAGAACTGATGACCAACGAGTCAATCCGGAAAGCATATCTTGGAGAATAAACTGCAGGAGAGGACTCCTTCCACTGCATGAGGAAGAGAGTCTGTGACTAAGAGAGGGGAGATCTGATGCAGAAAGTAATTACCATCGGGAGAAGCTACGGAAGCGGCGGCCGTACGCTGGGCCGTCTGCTGGCTGAGAGGTTTGGCGTTAAATGTTATGACTATGAACTGGTCCGTCTGGCCTCGGAGAAGAGCGGGATCAATGAAGCTCTTTTCGGCCGGGTAGATGAGAAGATCAAGAGCCGTGCCCTGTTCGGTAAATCTGAGCATATATACACCGGTGAGGTTTTTCCGCCCTCCAGTGACCAGTATGTATCAGATGATAATCTGTTTAACATTCAGGCCCAGGTGATCCGGGACATCGCTGATGCCGGTCCATGTGTGATCGTGGGACGATGCGCCGACTTTGTCTTAAAGGACAGACCTGACGTGCTCCGGCTCTTCTTCTACGCATCCAGAGAGGACTGCATCGCCAGAGTGCGCTACCAGAATGGCGGTTCAGACAGGGATATCATCAACAAGATTGAGAGAAGTGATAAGTTCCGGTCCGATTACTACAGATACCA
>CADBNQ010000157.1 GCA_902796045.1 uncultured Lachnospiraceae bacterium
GATCCTGTCTGACCATGTCCGCTCTGTTCTGGAGAGCAGGGGGGCTGTATGCCGGATCTGTTATGATTACAAGAAGGGAGACACCGCCCCCATCAATATCCCTGAAGGGACAGAGTGCATCCTGGTGATCGGGGGTGACGGCACCATATTGAACGCTGCCAGCCGTCTTATCGGGACCAATATTCCTCTGCTTGGCATCAACCGGGGAACCCTCGGCTTTCTGGCCGACATCGATGTGCATGAACTGGATGCGACCATCGATGACCTCATGGAGGACCATTACCAGCTGGAGAAAAGGATCATGCTCAGAGCAGATGTGATCCGGGATGGAGAGTGCATCAGCACTTACACGGTCCTGAATGATGTGGTTGTCAGCCGGGCAGATTTCGGCCGGGTACTGGGACTTAAGGTCTATATCAACGGGGCTCTCAGTGACAGTTACCGGGCTGACGGAGTGATCGTCTGTACACCGACCGGAGCCACAGGATATAATCTGTCAGCCGGAGGACCCATCATCAACCCGACATGCGAGAATTTTGTGATTACGCCCATTTGTCCTCATTCTCTGGCTACCAGGAGTGTTGTCCTGGCAAGAGAGGATATCGTGGCCATAGAGGTGGAGGATTTAAGAAATACCGGAAAAGACCAGGCTGTAGTTTCTTTCGACGGAAAAGAAGGGGTCCACATCCGGGCCGGAGACCAGGTCAGGGTGTATCGGGCTCAGGAGATCACACCATTTATAAAGACAAAAGAGATCAGTTTTACAAAGATCTTAAAAGAGAAGCTGGTCTGATGACCGGCAGGCAGGATGGAGGGAGAATATGAAAGGAAAACGTCAGGAGAAAATATTAGAGCTTATCAAGAGCCATGACATCGAAACCCAGGAGGAGCTGGCAGGGTACTTAAAGGAGGCCGGTTTTTCATCCACCCAGGGGACCATATCCAGGGACATCCGTGAACTGAGGCTCACCAAGGTAACCGGTGAAAACGGCCGGCCCAAATACGCGCCCATCCTCAGAGAGAACCTTCATGTGTCCAGCAAATACCGCCGTGTCCTTTCAGAAGCCATCGTACATATGGAACAGGCAGAAAACATTCTGGTGATAAAAACCGTCTCCGGTATGGCCATGGCCTGCGCTGCCGCCATCGATTCCATCTCCATCCGGGGAATCGTAGGCTGTATCGCCGGTGATGATACCATCATGTGTGTGGTCAAACAGGCCTCCCTTGTACCGGAAGTGATAGTTGAAATGGAGCAGATCATCAAAGGGCAGTAACCCTATGCAAGGCTTACAGGCGCCATCATTATATTAACAGGAGGTAAGCGTGCTTATCAATCTACATGTTAAAAACCTTGCACTGATTGAAGAGACAGACATTGATTTTACAGATCATCTGAATATCCTGACAGGAGAAACCGGAGCCGGCAAATCCGTTCTGATCGGCTCCATCCAGTCCGCACTGGGGGGGAAGATACCAAAAGACATGATCAGGGCCGGTTCGGACGGTGCTCTGATAGAACTAGTATTTCATACAGAAAGTGAACCTGTCAGACGACTGATGGAAGAGTATGAGATCCCCTTTGAGGAGGGAGAGATCATCATCTCCAGAAGGGTCACCAGCCAGCGGGTGATCAATAAAGTCAATGACCACACGATCACAGTGTCCCGCCTTAAGGAACTGTCCCCCTATCTGCTGGATCTCAGCGGACAGCATGAGAACCAGCTTCTGTTGAAGCCGGCAAACCACCTGCTTATACTGGACAGTTTTGCAAAAACTGATATAAAGCCGGCCAGGGACGAGGTGGAGGAGACATTTCACAGATACCAGGAGCTCTCCCGCCGCCTTTCGGAGACAGATATCGGGGAGGAACAGAGACTCCGGGAGATGGAGTTTTTAAAATATGAGATCGGTGAGATAGAAGCAGCCTCCCTGAAGGAGGGGGAGGATGAGGAACTGGAGATCCTTTTCGAGAAGATCTCTCATTCCAGAGATATCCTGGATGCCTGCGGGCAGGCCATTGGACTGACAAGCAGGGGGAGCAGCAGCGCATCAGAACAGATCGGTCTTGCCATCCGGACCCTGTCCGAAGCATCCGGTTACGACGACGCCATAGGCGGGCTGATCGAACTGGCATCGACAGCAGATGACCTGCTCAACGATTTCAACAGGGAACTCTCAGACTACATGACGTCCATGGAGTTTGACGAAGAGACTTACCATGTGACAGAAGAGCGGCTTGACCTGATCAACCACCTGAAGGCAAAATACGGGGACAGCATCCCGGCCATCCTGGCCTGGAAGGATAAGAGCAGGGCAAAGTATGAACAGCTTCTCCATCACGATGAGGAGATCAGCGCATTGAAAGAGGAGTTTTCAGCCTGTAAGAAGGATCTGGACAGCCTTTGTGCCCGCCTGACCCGGCTGCGCAAGGAGGCAGCGGTGCCGCTGGCTGAGGCTATCCGCCAGGCCCTGCTGGACCTGAATTTTAAGGATGTGCAGTTTGAGATTGCCTTCCTGGATACGGGACACTTCACAAGAACGGGAAAAGACCAGGTTTCCTTTATGATATCCACTAATCCGGGCCTGCCCATGAAACCTCTGCATGAGATCGCATCGGGCGGGGAGCTTTCCAGGATCATGCTGGCCATCAAGTCCATCCTTGCGGATGAAGAGCAGATTGAGACCCTGATCTTTGATGAGATCGACACGGGCATCAGCGGGCGGACTGCCCAGAAGGTGTCCGAGAGACTGTCCCTGCTGGCCCGGGACCGCCAGGTGATCGCCATCACCCATCTGCCCCAGATCGCAGCCATGGCAGACTCCCACTTCCTGATTGAAAAGACCAGCGATGAGAAGTCTACGATCAGCAGGATATATTCGCTGAACGAGGAAGAATCCGTGCAGGAGCTTGCCAGGATGCTGGGTGGAGCAAGGATCACAGATACCGTACTGGCCAATGCGCGGGAAATGAAAAAGCTGGCGAAGCCATCGCCAGACTCAGATTGAATATATAACGGGCTGTCGCGCAAAAACAGCCCCCCCAACCGGCAGGATTTCATGTATTGCTATGCATGGGATCCTGCCTTTGTTTTTTTGAAGGGGAAACAGCA
>CADBNQ010000158.1 GCA_902796045.1 uncultured Lachnospiraceae bacterium
CTGTCGGCCGCTTTCTCTTATTCTTCCCTCTGCAGCCGATTTTTTCTTTCCTTTCCAGCTGTCTCTGTCGGCCGCTTTCTCTTATTCAACTCTCTGCGGCCGAATTTTTCTGCCCCAACTCAAGTCTTCGTCGGCCGCTTTATCCTATTCTTCTTTTTGCGGCCGAATCTCTTTCTCCTGGACTGGGAAAAAGCAGACTGACTATAGGATTCCTCATAATAGTCCGCTCGCGCGGAATCATCGAGACGATTCCGATAGAACTCACGACTATAATCAGGAGAATTCTGCCTCAGAGATTAAAAGAAACGCTCATTAGCCCGGGAGGAAGCATCTGGCTTCTGGTGGGTAATGAGCGTTTCTTTTTAACTCAGAGAACTATTTGGTTCTGATGGCTATTTGGTTCCGAAGATCCTGTCTCCGGCATCGCCCAGGCCCGGACAGATGTAGGCATCATCGTTCAGCTCTCTGTCGATATGGCCGACATAAAGCTGTACATCAGGATGTGCCTCATGAAGTCTGCGGACGCCTTCGGGAGCTGCGATGATGGACATAAATTTGATATTTTTCCCGCCATGTTCCTTGATAAAGTTTACGGCGGCTACTGCTGATCCGCCGGTAGCCAGCATGGGATCGGTGACCACGATCAGCCTCTCATCAATATACTCCGGCAGCTTGCAGTAATACTCATGGGGTTCATGAGTCTTCTCATCACGATAGAGACCGATATGGCCGACTTTGGCAGCAGGGACCAATGCCAGCAGGCCGCTTACCATACCCAGTCCGGCACGGAGAATAGGAACAATGGCGAACTTCTTTCCTGCAATAACCGGTGTCATGCATTTCTCAATAGGGGTCTCCACTTCCATATCTTCCAGCTGAAGATCGGAGAGTGCTTCATAGCCCATGAGCATGGCAATCTCTTCAACGATAGCACGAAACTCGTTGGTTCCTGTATTCTTATCCCTCAGGATTGAGATCTTGTGCTGAAGCAGCGGATGATTTATCTCTATCACGTTATCCAGTTTTTCCATATGCTCCTCCTTTGTATTATAATTTTTTATTTTGTGTTCTCTTTCTTCTTTTTCGCTGACGATGAACCCTGGGGATTAATACTTACTCCACGGTTGATGTCTCCAGCGGGATTGACGCCAAACTCATAATCGTTGCCCGGCAGTATGGCGTTCAGAATGACACCCGCTATGGCAGCGATGGCAAGGCTGGTCAAAGTAATGCTGGTGCCGCCCAATGAAAAAGTGAGCCCCTCTGAAAATCCCAGTCCGCAGACAAGAATCACCGCAGCAATGATCAGATTCCTGGACCTGGTCAGGTCCACCTGATTCTCCACCACATTTCTCACACCGATGGCAGAAATCATTCCATACAGAATAAAGCTGATGCCGCCGACGATGGCTGCAGGCATGGATCCGATCAGGACCGCGACCTTGGGGAAGAAGCTCAGCACCACTGCAAAGACAGCTGCCAGGCGGACAACAAAGGGATCATAAACCTTGGAAAGCTCCAATACCCCTGTATTCTCTCCATAGGTGGTGTTGGCAGGGCCGCCTACCAGTCCGGCAAAGGCTGTGGCAATGCCGTCACCCATCAGAGTACGGTGCAGACCAGGATCTTCGATAAAGTTCTCTCCAACTGTAGCTGAAATGGCACTGATATCTCCGATGTGTTCCATCATGGATGCGATAGCGATGGGTGCCATGACCAGAATCGATGTAAGATCAAACTTGCAGATCTGGAAGGGGGGCAGCCCGATGGCACTGGTCTGCTTTACTGATTCAAAGACAAGGATCGGCGTACCGTCTGCATTGGTCATCCCAGCCATGTTCATCAGAAGGGCAGCAATATAGGAAATGACCACGCCCATCAGGATAGGGATGATCTTGAACATTCCCCTGCCCCATATGTTGAAGATCACCACCACTGCCAGGGCGATCAGAGCCAGAGGCCAGTTGAGCGAGGCGTTTCCAATGGCGGAAGGAGCCAGGCTCAGTCCGATACAGATGATAATGGGGCCAGTCACTACAGGAGGCAGAAACTTCATGACCCGCTTGATCCCGACAGCCTTCACGATGCCAGCCAGCAGAAGATACATAAGACCAGCCACCACGATGCCGCCGCAGGCATAGGGCAGTTTCTCTCCCATAGTCATGTCTGCATATTTTCCGGAGTTCAGATTGGCAACCGTCGCGAATCCACCCAGATAGGCAAAGGAAGACCCCAAAAAGGCAGGCACTTTAAATCTGGAACATACGTGGAATAATAAGGTACCAAGACCGGCACAGATGAGAGTAACCTGAATGGAAAGGCCCTCCCCTTTGAAATAAGAATTGACAAGAATGGGTACAAGAATCGTCGCACCAAACATAGCGAACATATGCTGCAATCCAAGAAGCAGCATATTAGGAAGCCCCAGGGCTTTCGCGTCCCTGATCGCAGTATCTCTCTCTTTCATAATTCCCTCTTTTCTGCAATAACTACGTTGATATTGTCCGCTCAACAGGAAAACCTTTTTTCAAATACTGTGCAGTCACTGTGCGGACAGCTATTTATATTATACATGAATAATTCAGAAATTCAAGAGACAGGCTCAAAACAAGTGACTGTAATAAAGGTCCGCTTTCCTGTCTTGCTTTACCGGAAAGCTGCGGCGGATGCTTTCAACCTTATCACTATCAATCTCTGCTGTCAGCAGGGTCTCTTCCTCTGTGAGCTCTGTGAGCCTCTCTCCTTCCGGACCATACACAGCAGAATGCCCCCTGTAGCAAAGACCTCCGCCTGTCCCGGTCCGGTTGACGCCAACTATGTAGGCCTGATTCTCTATTGCCCTGGCCTGAAGCAAAACATCCCAGTGGCCGGTTCTCTCTGCAGGCCAGCTGGCGATCACAAATATTAGCTGACTTTCTGCAGAGCTGATCTGAAAGACCTCCGGGAAACGCAGATCATAGCAGACAAAAGCTCCCAGAATCATGCCCCGCCAGCAGGCTGTCCTGATCTGCTTTCCCCCTCTGTAATACCTGGCTTCTTCCCCGTAGGAAAATGGGTGGATCTTGGCGTAATCCAGCACAGAACCAGTCTCGTCAAAGATCTCCAGGTGATTTTCATAGAATACCTCTCCTGCTTCTTCCTTTCTCACCGGATAGCCGCATACCGATGCGATCCCGTATTCAGCTGACAAGTCTGCAAACAGTTCTCTCTGCGCCTGCCAGTTTCTGGTGATCTTCTCGACATTCATGGAAAATCCAGTCATTGTCATCTCCGGAAAAACCAGTATGTCCACTTCTTTTTCCCTGGCTTCCCGGAAAAAGCTCTTCACTTTCCCTCTGTTTGATTCAAAGTCTTCCCAGCTAATATCCATTTGGGCCAGTCCTGCTCTGATCATCACATGACTCCTTCTATTTTTATAATGATATGCCTTGATTGCTTTCTTCGCTTACTATAAATTATAGCATGTTTTTTCTCTTGTGTTAATCTGATAACAGGATGCAAAAGAATTGTTTTCATTTCCTGACAGGCAGCCATAGATTTGCAAAAAAAACCCTATCAGATATTACTAATTTTATTTACATTCCATTTATTTTTTTGTATAATTATTTTAACTATTGTATTCTGGTATAATTCTGTCCATATTTAAGGACAATCAGTATAAAAGGGGGGATTATTATGGGTACCAAAGACATGATCAACAATGGTATCAATGCAGAAGACAAATCCCGTATGATACAGGAGTATGTACCTGGCAAGCAGATTACTCTGGCTCATATGGTGACAAGACCTAAGGCTTCTGTGTATAAGAAGCTGGGCCTTCCGGATGATTATCATGATGCAATCGGGATCATGACCATCACGCCATCCGAGGCTACGATCATTGCAGCCGATATCTGTACCAAGGCTGCTTCTATCAAGCTGGGCTTTGTTGACCGCTTTTCAGGTTCTGTCATCATCGTGGGCTCCACGGCCAATGTAGAGTCTGCTCTCAACAGTGTCATCACCACTTTCTACAACAAACTGGGCTTTGATGCTGTAGCTATCACAAAGACCTGATTGGAGCACTATACTTATGCGAATTATGCTCATTGGGCCATCTGCAGCCGGTAAAACTACATTGATTCAGAGGCTCAGAGATAAAGAGATTAAGTACGACAAGACTCAGGCAGTTGAGTATATAGGTAATTTTATTGACACACCGGGTGAATACATGCAGCAGAGAGGCTACTGGGGTTCTTTGACCATCACTTCCTATGACGCTGATATCATAGGTCTTGTGCAGGACTCCACCAGTGAAGACTGCTGGTTCTCCGGCGGGATCAATACCAAGTTTGAGAAGCCTGTCATCGGGATCCTTACCAAGATTGACAGCGAGCTTTCCAACCAGAAGCAGGGCCGTTCCTACCTTGAGCTGGCAGGCTGCAGAGATATATTTCCTGTCAGTTCCTACACCGGTGAAGGTATTGAGGCACTTTCCGAGGGAATCCACAGGATACTGGAACGCTACCAGAACGAGAACGAAAAGCGTTTCTCGGACGATTACTTTGATTGAACCATTTGTTAGGGGGTGTATGCCTTGATACGTCTGAATAAGGACAATGTTGTCGATTATGTACATTCAAGGCTTGATTTTTTTAATATTGATGGGGATATCCGCGTTTCTGCCATAGGAGAGGGAAGCCTGGAAGAAGATGGAGACGGATATATCAATTTCGTTTACCGGGTTTCTGATGGCGTACATCACCTGATTGTCAAACAGGCCACCGTGGAGCCCCGCTCAGGTGGACCTTTTGAGGTCGATATCAACCGCTACAAGCTGGAGTATGATTCTCTGATCCTGAGAAAGGCCATAGCTCCTGATTTTGTCCCTGCTGTCTATGATCTCGATACGGAAAATCGGGTCTTTATCACCCAGGATGTATCTTATCTCAAGATTTCTCGTTTCCAGCTGTTAAAGGGTGTGCAGTTCCCTCTGTTAGGGGAGCATGTAGGCCGCTATATGGCTGCCAATAATTTCTTTACATCCGAGTATTACCTTGACAGCCGGACTTTCCGTGAACTGTCCGTTCATTTTATGAATGTTACCATGCGGGAGATCATGGACGTTGTCATGTTCTTAACCAGTGTGACCCCCGAAGATACAGTGGGAAGTCCTCTTGATCCGGATTTTGTCACTTTTTCAAAAAAAATATGTGCTGACCCCCGTGTTCTCATCGCCCGGCAGCGTCTCCGCCACCTCTTCATGACTAAGGGAGAGTGTCTGATCCATGGAGACCTTCATACTTCCAACATCTTTGCAGGGGAAGATGAGACCAAGATTATTGATATGGAATATACATTCTGTGGTCCCTTCTCCTATGATATGGGATATTTCCTGCAGAATTTCCTGACGCAGTATGCTGCTGCTACTTTCCGTCCTTTTAGTTCGGAGAGTGAGAGGGAGGCCTACAAAGCTTACTGCCTCTTTATTATAAAGGATACCTATTTAAGCTTCTGTAAGTACTTCCGCAAGTATTTCGGGATATTTGCCAAAGAAGAATATCAGGATATACCCGGACTTCTGGATGACTTCTGTCTGACTTCCCTGCGGGAGTTTATCGGTTTTTCCGCATCTGCCATGCTCGGACGGATCGTCGGTGTCGTGGCCTTCCCGGATTATGACGATATCAGTGACCCCATCCAGAGACATAATGCCATGTGTTTTTCTATCATTCTTAATCATCACATGCTTCTTCACTGGGAATCCTATGATGACATAGACTCTTTCCTTGATGATATCAGGGAGATTGAAGAGATTTACTGCCGCAACATCAGCAGCATGACTTTGTAGAAAGAAGGATCAGATATGATCGTACTGACAAAAGAGAATGTACTATCTTACATACGCGACTATGTCCCTTCTATTGAGCTTCATGATCCTGTCACTGTGTACCAGATTGGTGACGGGAATCTGGGCGAAGATATTGAGGGTGATAGTTACTGCAACTATGTCTTTTCTGTCAGTGACGGTTCACGTTCTGTTATAGTTAAGCAGTCTACTGATGTCCTTCGCAGGAGAGGCAGAAAGATGACTCCCAGGCGGAACCGTTATGAGTACGAGATCATGCGACTGAGAGCCGCGATCGTGCCACAGTATGTACCTGAAGTATACCATGAAGATTTTGAGAACCATATTCTGATCATGGAGGATGTATCTCACCTCCGTCTTGTCAGATTTGAGTTCAACAAAGATCATCAGCTTCCCATGCTTGCCTACCAGGGTGCTGAATATCTTGCTGCCACCCATTTTTATATGTCAGAGTTTTATCTCCCAACCAAAACCTTCCGGAATCTCCTGTCACACTTTATGAATGTTGAACTGCGTACGGTCATGGAGAATGGCATATTCCTCGGTATCTTCGGTGCAGATGATTTTGACTATTCCTGTGGTGAAGAATTTGTCGCCTACTGCAAGTGGATATTTGAAGATCCTCGCTTAAAGCTTCAGCGTTTTAAATTGAGGCATCTTTTCATGAGCAAGTCTGAGACTCTGATCCATGGAGATTTTCATACTTCTAATATCTTTGCTGATGATGAGAATCTCAAGGTTATAGATATGGAGTACACCTTTGGCGCACCCTTCTCCTATGATCTGGGATTTATCCTGGCGAATATTCTGTCACAGTTTTGTTCAGCTGCTTTTCGTCCTTATGATAATGAATCAGAGCGAAAAGAATGTCTGTCCTATCTTTTGACCTTGTTCAAGATGCTCTATGTCAATTATATTGATCTTTTCTACCGCTACTGGGAAGAGGATGCCAAGATCGAGTATAAGGTTACAAAAGGTTATAAGGAAACTGTAGGTCTTGATATCTTACGCGAATGTCTCGGTTTCGCAGCCTGTGTTAACTTCTCCAGAGTATGCGGGACCATGGATACGGCTGATTTCGACTGTATCGAAGATCCTGTTCTTCGTGCCAAAGCCAAGTTTCTTGCTGTAGATATTGATGTGTACTTCTTTATGAACTGGTCAGATTACTCTGATATAGATGAGGTTATTGACGATCTTATTCATCTGATGAACAGAAGAAAACTTCAAGATAAATAAGCAGGGCTATCGTATGATAATGCAGGGGCTGCCGGTGGATGTCTTCGGCAGCCCCTGCATTATTGTGATAGCCCCCTTTATAGTACGACAGTCCCTTTAAAATGCAAACACGTTAAACTTTGAAGTGATCTTTTTCAGTTCCAGGGATCCTTCATCAATCCTGTAGGAATCAAGATAACAATAGATCTCACCCTTCTTTGCAGGCTGATTATCGTGAAAGCGCAGGTCTGTATCTGTCTTTACTGTCAGACTCCAACAAGGAGCATTGATCTTATCATTCTTAAAAAAGAGGTCAAAGATTATTTTTCCGATATTCTCCCTCTCTTCCTTGAATGACATTGAGGGCTCTCCTTTGGCCTCAATACCATTCATCCTGCACATTCCGATAAAATTAAGAATAATTTTTTTATTGCTCTCAGTCAATGGAATGTATGCTTTTGACATGATGAACCTCCATTACTTTTTTATTATCCTGTATATGTTTCCCGCAAAAGAAGGCTGTTCTTGACAGAACAGCCTTCTAAAAATCTTTATAAGACTTATCAACTATTATTTTAATAAGTTCTCAACAATCTGTGGATGCGGACGCGGGATAATCGATGTAGAAGTAACCTCTCCGCTGATGCCTAACTTGGCAAGACATGCATTCACAGCAGATCTTACGGAAGATACTTCACCGGTTATAACCAGATAGCCCTTTCCACCTAAACCTCTGGCAATTCTTAAATCAACAATGCTTACCTTTGATGCCTTTACAGCTACATCAGCTGCAACGATACATGTCAAAGCTGAGATTGTCTCAATAGCTCCCACTGCCTGGATGTCTTCAGTAACTCTGTATCCGGAGATTGCCGGAAGAACTTCGTCACGAATATTATCAAGGATATGCGTATCAATCAGGTAAATACCACTAACCAGCTCTGCTTTGCTCATAGCAGCTTTAACCGGACCGACATGTCCACCAATAATAATCACATATTTACCAGGGCAAATTGGAGTAGCCAGTAATAACTCAACATTACCTGCTTTTACCATCTCATCTGCTGTCTGGATGCCCACAGGAATGCTCTTAATTTCTACAAATCCAACTGCTTTTCTCACTGTGTAAACACCATCCTTTATTTCTCGATTGATACACAACCGTCAGCGATCGCTTTGACAGTACCGCTGATACTTGCGTGAATACAAGCCCCTAACTTACCTTCTGCCGGTTTGGCAATGACATCGCCCTTGCTTACTGTATCACCTACATTGACACAAGGAACGGCAGGAGCACCTATATGCTGTCCTACTGGGATAGATACATGATCTACTTCGAATGGAGTAGCCGTCATCGGTGCTGCTACATTGTACTTGGTAAGTCCAAGGTTGCGGATCAGTTTCCCAATCGGGTACTTCTTGTATTCTCTCATCGGATGCGTAGATTCAGGCGCATTACTTAAGCTGTTTCTGATGCCTTTTTTAGCCATCATGCCTTTCAGCATATGGTTTACCTTCCATGGCTGGAGGTTCATAATACATGCATACTGGCAAAGTCGGCACTCAGAACATAAGTACGCGATCATTGGTGTATCGGACCCATCACAGAGATTGCCATAGCTTGCAAAACGAATCGTCTTGTGCGGAGCAATACTGTGGCCGATCAGGTTACGCGGACAAACTTCTGTACACATACTGCAATGACAGCAGGCTGCCTTTGCTACGTGGAGCATCTTGTCCATATCCATTTTAACATCCTGAATTAACGGGTGGCTTTCTGGTAAGACGATCAGACCTTTTGTGGTCTTGGTGATCTTGGAATCAAGCGGAACATGTTTACCCATCATCGGGCCGCCGTTGATCACAACGAATGGTCCGTCAACGGTAACACCACCAGCCATATCCAGAGCTTCACCGACCGTCATACCTAATGGCAGCTTCAGTGTGATATGATTCTTAACTTCACCGGCAAATGTGACATAAGAATCGGTTACAGGTTGATCCTCATAGTAAGCATTATAAATGTTGAGCATAGTCTCTACATTAGAAACAATAACTCCGCACTTTAATGGAATACCGCCTTCCGGCACGATTCTGCCTGTGACCTCATATACCGTGATCTGCTCATCA
>CADBNQ010000159.1 GCA_902796045.1 uncultured Lachnospiraceae bacterium
TATCGAGAATGCCGGGAGGATCGGTCCCCCTTTTCCGGCAGAGACTTCCTCCGGAGAGGCCGGGAAAGACCTTTCAAAGGACACGGTAAAGAGAGAGAAGCAGGCCCGGGACGAGATTGAGCATCCTATGGTCTATGAGGCAGTTCTTAAAGGAAGCCGCAAGGGGATCATTGAGAAGGTTGACCAGGCACTGGCTGCCGGCCACAACCCTGATGAGATCTTAAACCAGATGCTGATCCCCGCGATCAATGAAGTGGGGAGACTGTTTGATAAGCAGATTTATTTCCTCCCTCAGCTGATCGCTGCTGCCAGGACCATGGAGACAGCCATCGGCCATCTGGAGCCCCTGCTTGGGAAAAACAGCAGCAGGAAGGCCATGCCGGCGATCGTGATCGCCACGGTGGAGGGGGATATTCACGATATCGGCAAGAACCTGGTGGCCCTGATGCTGAGGAATTTCGGCTACAGGGTTTTTGATCTGGGAAAGGATGTGCCGGCTGATGAGATCATTGAGGCTGCTGAGAAGCATGAGGCCTCTGTGATCGTTCTTTCTGCCCTGATGACAACGACCATGATGAAGATGAAGGAGACCATCGACCTGCGGAACCAGCGCCGCATGAATGTAAAGATCATGATCGGCGGAGCAGTGACTACCAGCAGCTTTGCAGAGGAGATCGGGGCAGATGGCTGGTCGCGGGATGCCGCGGATGCCCTGAGGCTGGTACAGACCCTTCTGGAATAAATCAGTATAAATGAGGTAACAACTATTGACTATTGACGTGATCATACCGACTTATAAGCCGGACGAAAAACTTGACAGAAATCTGAGGATGCTGGGCAGACAGACAGTCAGGCCGGACCGCATCCTGTTGATCAACACCGAAGAAGCCTTATTCAAAAGCCGTGAATTTTCCAGGCTTCCCCAGGCTGAGATCGTGCACATTGCCAAATCTGAATTTGATCATGGGGGGACCAGGAACAGGGCTGCGGCCATGTGTGACGGAGACATCATGGTCCTGATGACCCAGGATGCGGTTCCTGCTGATGAGCATCTCATTGAGGAACTCCTGAAGCCCTTTGCGGATGAGGAGGTGTGCGCTGTCTACGGAAGACAGATGGCTGACTATAAGGATAATCCGCTGGAGGCCTTCACCAGGATTTTTAACTATCCGAAGAAGAGCCGGGTAAAATCTGCCAGGGATCTTCCGGAGCTTGGCATAAAGACCTTTTTTTGTTCCAATGTCTGTGCCGCCTACCGCAAATCCGTCTATGACCAGCTGGGAGGTTTTCCGGTCCACACTATCTTCAACGAGGATATGATCTTTGCTTCCCGCCTGATCGAATCCGGAAAGAAGATCGCCTATGCGGCAGACGCAAGAGTATGGCACTGGCATAACTATACTGCCTGGCAGCAGCTGACCCGGAATTTTGACCTGGCAGTTTCGCAGGTTGACTATGGCGGCCTGTTTCTCCAGGTGAAGTCTGAGTCAGAAGGGATCAGGATGGTAACCATGGCTCTCCGCTATTTTATCAGGAAGGGCCGGTGGTCCTACCTGCCTCATATTGTGGTGCAGAACGGCGCAAAGTATATAGGATATAAGCTGGGACAGAATTATAAAAGGCTTCCTCGCCGGCTGATTCTTAAGATTTCTTTAAATCCCTCCTACTGGAAAGTTAACAAAGATTGACGAAATGTAATATTTTATGCCTTGAAAATTTTGTAAATCTGGTATAATGTATAGGTTGATTGCATAGAAACAATCTATATTGCAGGAGGATTATATTTTGAATGACAATATGACGAAACCCAAGGCAAAGAGTACCAGAAGAAAGGGACGTAAGCGGAGACTGCTGGCTCAGATGTTCATGAGTCTGCTGCTGATCGCTATGTTTGTCTGTTCAGCTGCAGCCGGAGCTGCAGCAGCCTATTTCAGGGCTGCCACGCAGACGATTCAGACTGACACAGTCACTGCTCTGCGTAATGCTGACGTGGTGGAGGCAGATCTTGAGTACGACCAGGATGTGGTGAATATCCTGCTGATCGGAGCGGACAAGCGGTCTGATGAGACAGATGCCGGCCGGTCAGACACGACCATGATCGCGACTGTCGACTTAAAGAACGGCAAGCTGAAGCTGACATCCCTGATGAGAGATATGTATATTGATGTGCCCGGATATGGCATGCACAAGTTCAACGCTGCCTATTCCTACGGCGGGGTTCAGCTTGAGTATGAGACCATCGCCCAGAACTTCGGCATCAAGCTGGACGGCTATGTAGAGGTGGATATGGCCGCTTTCCGTGAGGTAGTTGATCTGATCGGCGGGGTTCCCATGGATCTGACAGAAGGAGAGGCCAATTTCCTTCAGACAGCTTATGTGAACTCCAAACATGGAGAGAAGAACGTCACGGCAGGACCCAATGTCCTCACGCCTTACCAGGCTCTGGCCTACTGCCGGATCAGGCAGGATGTATCAGGCGAGTTCGGACGGACAGACCGTCAGAGAAAGGTCCTGATCTCCATCTTTAATGAGCTGAAGAACCAGGATATCATGACTATTACCAATATCTGCATGAAGGCCTTAAAGTATGTCACCACAGACCTTACTGAGGACCAGATCCGGAGTCTTATGACATCCGTTATCACCATGGGTACCACAGAGATCGAACAGCTCCGTATCCCTTACGAGGGATCCTATATGGAGGACAGGCTGAGCGGCAACGGCACCTGGGTGATGCAGGTAGACTATGATAAGAACCGTCAGGCTATGCAGTATTTCATCTTCGGGATCGGTGAAGATCCCCAGATCACAGATGAGTACGGCGTGGGCAATGACAGATTTATAGAAGGATATTATCCTGAGAAGACTGAGGGTATATCCACCTATTAACGCAGGCAGGGAAGGAGAGAGAGATGAAACAGATTGTACTGTCATTACTAGTTGATAATAATCCGGGTGTACTGGCCAGAGTGGCTTCTTTGTTCAGCCGCCGGGGTTACAATATCGATACCATCACTGCCGGGGCTACCCACAATTCCCAGTATACCAGGATCACAGTCACCGTGAGCGGTGATGACCGCATCCTTGAGCAGATCCGCAACCAGATTGCCAAGCTTGAGGATGTCCGCAGGATCATTATGCTTGAAGACAAACAGTCTGTATGCCGTGAGCTTGTCCTTGTCAAGGTTCTTGCCGATAAGAAGGACAAGCAGGATATCATCGCCATCGCCGATGTATTCCGGGCCAAGATCGTGGATGTGGCAGTCAATTCCATGATCATCGAGCTGACCGGCAATCAGAATAAGCTGGATGCTTTCCTGAACCTGATGGATGATTTTGAAATCCTCGAGATGGTTCGGACCGGACTGACCGGATTGGAAAGAGGTATGAACACATTGTAGAACCTGTATCATATTTAAAAGGAGGAGCGATCATGAGAAAGAGAAGTCTTATTCTTTTATTGACAGCAGCCTTTGTTCTCTCAGTGGTATTAGGAGCATGCGGCAGGAAAGCACCTGCAAAAGAAGAATCGGAAGCCACTACGGAAGAGTTCGAAGTGGAAGAAGAGATCGATGAAAAAGTCGATGAGGAAGAAATGATCGGCGCCGAGTACGGCTATGCCGGCACTGATCCTGTAGAAGCAGCCATCTATAAGTACATGGTGGAAGAAACTGCCGAGGACTATGACAAGGCTGACGTCAGCATCCCGACCGTCACCATCATAGCTGAAGACTACACCGATGACGATGAAGTCGTTGTATACGGAGATTTCTGGATTGAGAACTATGATATCGATGGAAATACCCTGAAGTGTGTTTCCGGAGGGAACTACCCGGGCGTGATGCATCTTACCAGGGGCGGCGAAGAGTATTCCGTCTCCAAATTTGACGTAGTAGCTGACGGAGAGGACTTTGATCAGAGCGCCAAAGAACTCTTCGGCGAGTACTATCAGGACTTCATGGACGCCAATGGAGACGAGGAAGGCCGCAATGAACTCAGGAAGCAGACTGTTTCTGATTATGTCAAGCTGAATGGCCTTTCTGTGACCCAGTATCAGGATGAGGGCTCGGACCCGGTAGAACTGGACAAGTAATCCCGGCTGTGAGACCTTGATTTATTGATAAAAATGAGTTATGATTGCTATCAGCATTTAAAAATTTGTAACAATTAATTTGTAGGAGGAATTAGACACATGGCAGCGAAAATTTTTTACCAGGATGACTGTAACTTATCTCTGTTGGAGGGAAAGACTATTGCAATCATCGGTTACGGCAGTCAGGGACATGCCCATGCTCTTAACTTAAAGGAGTCAGGATGTAACGTGATCATCGGTCTCTATGAGGGCAGCAGGTCCTGGGCTAAGGCTGAGGCACAGGGATTTAAGGTGTTTACTGCAGCTGAGGCAGCAAAGCAGGCTGATATCATCATGATCCTGATCAATGATGAGAAGCAGGCTAAGCTTTATAAAGAGAGCATCGAGCCCAATCTTGAAGAGGGCAACATGCTGATGTTTGCTCATGGCTTCAATATCCACTTCGGATGCATTACACCTCCCAGGTATGTGGATGTCACCATGATCGCACCTAAGGCTCCGGGCCACACAGTTCGTTCCGAGTATCAGGCCGGCAAGGGAACACCTTGTCTGGTAGCAGTCGAGCAGGACTACACAGGCAAAGCGCTTGACAAGGCTCTGGCTTATGGTCTTGGCATTGGCGGAGCAAGGGCCGGTATCCTTGAGACAACCTTCCGTACAGAGACAGAGACAGATCTTTTTGGTGAGCAGGCTGTTTTATGTGGCGGCGTATGTGCTCTGATGCAGGCTGGTTTTGAGACTTTGTGTGAGGCTGGCTATGATCCCCGAAACGCTTACTTTGAGTGCGTCCACGAGGTGAAGCTCATCGTCGACCTGATCTATCAGTCCGGTTTTGCCGGCATGAGATATTCCATCTCCAACACTGCCGAGTATGGTGACTATGTGACAGGTCCCAAGATCATTACTGAAGACACCAAGAAAGCCATGAAGAAGATTCTGGCTGATATCCAGGACGGAACATTCGCGAAAGAATTCCTTCTTGATATGTCTGATGCAGGAGCTCAGGTACACTTCAAGGCTATGAGGAAGCTGGCTTCCGAGCATCCGGCAGAGAAGATCGGTGAGGAGATCCGCAAGCTCTACAGCTGGAGTGATGAGGATAAGCTGATCAACAACTGATCTGATCAGAATCATTATTAAAGATTAAAGAGCAGCATAGCTATTTGTTATGCTGTTCTTTTTTGCTTTATTGGAAAATACGATTTCCAATAAAGCAAACCCTCCGGTGGATGCACACGCCGCACAAAGGAAGGCAGCTGAGCTGCCGTGCGGCGGCGCGCAAAGTCCTGCTGCGCTCATTCCTTAGGATTGAGGGGTAGGGGAGTTGATGTCCGCTTGCGGACTTTGTTCTTTAACTTGACGATTTCCCATGACGGATGTTACAATTTATGTTTAGATAGTGCCCATCCCCATTCGGGACAAAGGGGTAAATGATGATATACTCAGGAGGTTCATATATGGTGAACTTGGAAGCGTTAAAAGAATACAGACTGGAATCACAGCGTTATATAGATGAGCTGAAGGGAGAGGGCTATGTGTTGAGGCACATCAGGTCCGGTGCCAGAGTGCTGCTCATTGATAACGATGATACCAATAAGGTTTTCAGTATTGGTTTTAGAACCCCGCCCGGGGATGACACAGGTGTTGCCCATATCCTGGAGCATTCTGTCCTGTGTGGTTCGGAGAAGTTTCCGTCTAAGGATCCTTTCGTAGAGCTGGTCAAGGGCTCTCTTAATACCTTTCTCAATGCCATGACATATTCTGATAAGACGGTTTATCCGATTGCCAGTGTCAATGACAAGGATTATCACAATCTGATGCATGTCTATCTGGATGCTGTCTTTCGTCCCAATATCTACAAGAGAGAGGAGATCCTCCGTCAGGAGGGATGGCATTACGAGATCGAGGACAAGGATGACGACCTGACCTTTAATGGCGTGGTATATAATGAGATGAAGGGTGTCTACTCCTCGGCTGAAGATATACTTGCCAGGAAGATCGAAGCATCCCTTTTGAAGGATACGCCCTATGCTTTTGATTCGGGCGGAGATCCTGATGTCATTCCGGAGCTGACCCGGGAGAATTTCCTGGCTTTTCATACCAGGTACTACCATCCGTCCAACAGTTATATCTATCTGTATGGCAAGGTGAACTTTGAAGAGGAACTGAATTTTATAGACCGGGAGTATCTGAGTAAATACACAGTCAGAGAGGTCGACTCCGAGATCCCTCTGCAGACTCCTTATGAAAGTCCGGTCATCATGAAAGATACTTATTCCGTATCTACAGATGAAGAGGAGAAGGATGGTATCTATTTAAGCTGTAATGTGGTCTGCGGCAGGAGCTGTGACCAGGAACTGATGCTGGCCATGCAGCTGCTCGACTATGTTCTCCTGTCCATGCCGGGAGCCCCGGTCAAGAAGGCTCTGATTGATGCGGGACTGGGAAAAGAAGTGGTGAGCAGCCTGGAACCGGGCATCAGGCAGCCGGTACACTCTATTGTGGTTAAAAATGTGGAGAAGGGAAAGGAAGAGGCCTTTATCAGTCTTCTCGAAGAGAAATACAGGGAGATCATCCGTGAGGGTATCAACCGGAAGGCACTCTATTCTGCCATCAACAACTTCGAGTTCCGGTTCAGGGAAGCCAATTTCGGCCGTTACCCCAAGGGACTGATCTACGGGCTGAATTTCCTGAGCACCTGGCTCTATGATGATTCGCAGGCACTGACCCTGTGTGATTCCCTCACTCCCCTGGCAGCCCTTAAGGACAAAGTGGATACAGGCTATTTTGAGTCACTGATTGAAAAGTATCTTCTGAACAACCCTCACAAGTCTTATGTGAACATGTACCCTGAGAAGGGGAAGAACGCCAGATTGGAGGACAAACTGAAAAAACAGCTTGCTGGTCAGAAGGAAGCTCTAAACCGCAAGCAACTTTATTTCCTGATCGAGGAGACCAGGAAGCTGAAGGAGTACCAGGAAAGCCCGTCCAGCCGCGAAGATCTCGAGAAGATCCCCATGCTTTCCATCTCTGATATCTCCAGAAAGGTTTCCCCTTTCAGCAATATAGAGAAAGAGATCGGAGGGATATCTTCCGTGATCCATGATTACGACACCAACGGGATCGTCTATATGGATCTGTGCTTTGATTCCTCTGAGCTGCCGCTGGAACTGATCCCCTATGCTACATTGCTGGTAGAACTCTTCCGCTATGTGGACACCTCTGAGCACAGCTATAATGAACTGGCCACAGAGATCGATCTCAAGATCGGCGGCCTTACATTTTCGACCGGAATCTATCCCCTGATCTGGAAACAGGACGGCTACAGGCCTTACTTCAGCGTGCGGATGAAGTCCATGGAGGACCAGATTGCTGATGGCATGGAGCTGATCAGGGAGATCCTCTTTACAAGCCGATTTGATGACACCAGACGGATCAGGGAGGTCATCTCAGAGATCCGGTCCAGGATGGATGCTCGTATTCCGGCTTCAGGACATGTCTATGCGGCAAACAGGGTCATGTCCTATGTAGATCCCATGATGCGCTATAAGGATATTGCAGA
>CADBNQ010000160.1 GCA_902796045.1 uncultured Lachnospiraceae bacterium
GTAATAAAAACTCCCTTTAACTGAAGAAAAAAACTTCGTTAAAGGGAGATTAAACTTAAACTAAACTTATATATCCAACAATCACATTATTGACAATGCATTTATTTACCACTAACTGAAATATCACCGGAATTAGTAATAGTAACAACCCAAGAAGTCCAAGTATCTACATAATCAGGAACAATCAACCGGGAAGCACTACCATCTTTCATAACTTCTAATTCATGACTGCTAAGTTTCCAACTAGCTTCTTTCTGCTTTGCATCTACAGAAACAGACTTGGCTGTAGCTGCTTCATCATTATTCAGATAATCAGCCACCAGTGTTGCGTATGCAGACCGGATATTGGACAGGTCAGTTGCCTCTCTTGATTTCTCCAGCTGTGCAGAAAAGATCGGGATCGCGATGGCTACCAGTACAGCGATGATGGCTACAACGATCAGTAACTCAGCCAAGGTGAAACCCTTTTGATTTCTTTTTCTTTCCATATTCTTCCTCCCTGTTATTATGATATTTGTGATTGGAATCAAACGATCCTCAGCCGATCGTAATTTGATTCAGTGGCTTTTAGCAGCTTGCGGACTGCCATGTCATATTTCAAGCTGCAAAAGCAGCTGAACGCTCCTATCTTCAAGACGATTCAACACATACAGTTCTTAAATGCTGATGTATACTGAAAGCTCTGTCTGATGACAGACCTACTATGTCGCTAGTATTATATCATCATCCAAAAATCATTTCAAGATTATTTTTTTTACATATTATGAATTCTGTGACTCAACAATTCACTGTGTCTTCGTCGCTTCCTGGTCTTCCGGCAGGCCTGCATCTGGGACGCCGCCTACCATGGTTTCGAAGAAGGTGGCTGTCATGTCCATGCTGGTCTCCCCATCGGCGGCGATGTTGCAGTTCACGTCCCCAATCAGGCAGCGGTACCGGCTCTGACAGAGGCGGAGCATGATGGCTTCTGCTTCCCGGTAATTGCCGGTCCGGTAGTGGAGGGAAAAGCTCCTGCGGATCTGGTCGCCGTTTCTGGTGACATCAGAGAAGGATATATTGTAGTCCCTTGTATCGGAGAGGATGTCGCTTAAGAATGCGGTCTCGTTCTTGCTGTTGTTGTAGCTCTCCATCCTGGAGAGGCTGCCGGATTTCTTGACATCAACAACCTCCTCCTTCATGCCCTTGAGCTGGGACAGTCTGGCTAATGCCCCGTCGTACTCCGTCTGCAGAGAGTTTTTCTCCGCATTGGAAGACGCGATGGAGTCAGATACATTCCGGTAGACAAAGATGTAATAGACAAGGCCAAGAAGAACTATGGCCAGGACAAGCAGAAGGATTTTCTCTGTTCTGGTGAAATTTCTGCTCATGATCTTCATTAGTTACCCACCTCCTCCAGCTGCTGTTCTACCTGCTTGGATCCGTTGAAGCTCTCGCCAAGATTCTCCAGATTGTCTGCCTGCTCCTTTAAGATATTGCCCTGTCCGCCCTGCTGGTTCTGATTCGATGAGGACTGACCTGTCTGGCCTGTCTGTTCAGTCTCAGGCTTCTTCAGATAGATGATAAAATCTGCGGCAACATCAGAGAGATCCTGTTGTTGCTGCTTGCTCTTGTTGGCGGTAGATATGATACATTGATCAACGATCGGATCCTGCTCCAGGAGCCTTGACACTTCATTGAGCTCCCTGAGGGAGGTGCCATTGACCCGAAGCTTCAGGATGTTGCCGGTGAGGTTCCAGTTCTTGGTGGTATCACCGGTGCCCAGGACCCTTTCAAGGAGTTTCATGACCTTGACCCTGTCTACCAGACCAAGCTCTTCTTCTGTCATGCCTGAGTAGGTATAGTGGGCATAGTCATCAGCAACCTCGTCATAGGTTGCGATCGTGGCATAGACCCCCTGCAGCTTAGACTGAAGATCTGCGACCTCATTGGTGGCGTTGACCGCAGCCAGGATCTTGTCCACGACCATGAACTTGCCGAAGAGCAGTACAACGATCACCAGGATGGCGATCACCGGCCCCAGCCTGCTCATGGAAACAGCGCTGTCCGGCTTGATGACCAGGTTGATGGATTTCTTGACCGGCATCTTTCCCCGGGGCTTTCCGGCCCGGGCGACCTTTTTGCCTTTGGAGGTCTTCTCTTTATTGTCTGGTTGATTCTTTTCTTTTTTAGGCTTATATAACTTTAACGTTGGCATACAGTTGTCCTCCCGGTCTTATTGGAAAGTAATGCCGATGGCCTGCACGTAGCTGCTGCAATCCGGAATCTTTTTCCCTCCCGGAACAAGCTCTGCTCCTGAGTGCATTTCCATATCAAGCATCTCATCTATGGCCTCAGTCAGGGGGCGGATGAGGGCGCCGCCTCCGCACAGCCACAGGTCTGAGAGTGCGCTGTCCGGATTGCTGAAACGGTAGAAATTGAGGGCCCGCATCAGTTCGATCGCGATATTCTCATAGGCTGTCAGACATTCCTCCCTCTCCTGGCAATTCTCAAAATTACTCATCAGGTAGGTGTGGGCCAGGTGAGAGTCGACTCCAAAGGCATCCGCCAGGACACCGTCCAGAGAGGACAGGCCGATCTCCAGTACACGGGTGGCCATGTGCCGGTCTTTCTTATACATATACATGCGGATGGATTCATAACCCAGATCCAGGATGCCGAACTCATCTGTCGTCTTCGACAGGAACTCTTTCCGTGCCCTGATCAGGGAGATATAGGCGCTTAAGGTCGGCGCCGCCACGGTCATCTTAAGGCCCGCTTTCCGGAGGACGGAAGCAGCCTCCTCCACGGTCTCCCGCTGCACTCCGACAGCCATGAGCTCCATCTCTCCCATATTAATCTCCTGGTCTTCCTCTCCTTCCATGTTCTCGATGACAGGCTTGTCCTCCAGGTCAGACCTGCTTAAGACTGCATAATCGAAGACATAGTCCTGGACTTCCCCTGTGATGTAGTCATTGAACTCAAAAGGAAGATTGTAGACCAGCTGGTCTATGGTCATCAGGGGCAGCTTTACATTCTTCACATAGACCATCTCATTGGGCAGGACATAGGCTGCCACATTGGCCTTCATATGATTGTCCTTCATAACCTGCCTGATCAGATCTGCCATGACCTCCTCCGAGGTGATCCTGCCTTCCTTGATCAGGTTCTTGGGCATGGCCGCGGAGGCCGTTCTCAAAACCCGTTCACCATTCACCAGGGCAAGCTTGAGCTGGTCATATCCAATATCAACTCCAAGAATCGTTTTGTTTGCCATAGTTTCAACTCCATACTATCGTTTGTTTATTTTAAATCCAGCAAAAATTGCCGAAAAAAGGGTTCATTTATATCAGCATACCCTGATACCAGCTGATCAGCGGCCCTCCGTAGAGCATGACCACTGCCGCTGCGAGGGCAATCCAAGGCCCGAAGGGAAATGCCTTCTCCTCGCTCTTCCTCCTGATGACAATCTGAAAGATCAGTCCTGTCAGACAGGCTGTGATCATCACAAATAAAGTACCGATCATCCCCATGTAGAGGCCGATCACGCCAAAGAGCTTGATATCTCCGCCTCCCAGAGACTCTCTGCCGAGGACCCGGTCCATGATCAGGGAGACCAGGAGCAGGCCGCCGCCATAGACCAGCATGGCCAGTAGGTGAAAGCCCAGGTCTGCCCACCCCTGTAGAAGGAAGGGGGCAAAAGCAATCCAGACCAGGATGGCTATGATATGACAGCCGTCCGGAATGATCATGGCATCGATGTCTGTCAGAGTAAGCAAAAAGAGCAGACATAAAAATATATAGTTCCTCAGGCCCAGGAGGGTCAGGTCAAACTGCAGGAAACAGAGGATCATGATCAGGGCAAAGGACAGCTCTGTCAGCGGATACCTGACGGGAATCTTCTCCCCGCAGTGGCGGCATCGTCCTTTCAATATGATCCATCCGAAGACCGGGATCAGCTCCAGGACACCAAGTTCATGTCCGCAGGAGGTACAGTGGCTCCGGCCGGAAAGGAAGGACTCCCCATGGGTGATCCGCCAGGCTGCGCAGTTCAGGAAAGACCCCATGCAGGCGCCCAGGCAGCCTGCCAGGAAGATACCATAGATCAGCAATGGCCTGTATTCATAGATGGACATCACTTCTTCACCTCGTAGGCATCTCCGCTCCACCCGTCGTTGGACCGCCAGATGGCACAGTAGTTTTTATCTGCATAGACAAAGTAGCAGATATCCCCGTCGGGTACATTTCCCATCCCTTTCCGGGCATACCTGGCGGAGAAGGTAAAATCTCCTGCCACCCCGTAGAAAGACACCGTGCCCTTATAGCCGTTGGTGGTGTCTGTCCCCCGGTGGATCATCTCCTCCTCTTTGACCCTCTTACAGGAAAGCTTCTTACTGTTGACTGTGATTCGGACAGATTCAGGTTCCGGGTTTCCGCTGCTGATCAGCTTTGCCCTGGCTTCAGTCAACTGTCCCAGTGCATAGGAAGCGTTCAGTCTGGTACATAAGGCCTTATCTTTATCATGGAGGCCGCAGACAGGTTCATAGATTCCCTTATCGTTCTTAATGAGATAGACGTTGCCGCCGGTGGGACAGATCTTCTCCCTGGCAGGCATCACATCGTTGAGGGTGCCTCTTGCCTCCTCCACACTGCCTTCCTTGTAGCGGTTGAGGTACTCGATGATCAGACCGTCTCTGGCAGTTTTCATGGCCTGCTCACAGCCTATGACCTCTGACTGGTGCCTGAAGGCCCTGCTTACAGGAACGGCAGCAACGATCAGCAGGATGATGATCAGAACAAGAAGGATGAGAACCACCCGGTTGATACCGCCACGGTTATTATTCTTACTCTTCATAGGTCATCACATCCCGTTGTACATGGAAAACATGGCTATGTAGATCGCAACAACTATGTAACCTGCTACAAGACCCATAAAGATCAGGGTGGCGGGTTCCAGCTTGGCCAGAGCGTCAGCTGTGGCCTGCTCCAGCTCTGAATCATAGTAATCTGCCGTCATGTTAAGAGTGGATTCAAGTTCTCCACTCTGCTCTCCTACCGCCGCCATATCGACGAGGATATCCGGCAGGCATTCTGCTTCCCTCAGGCTCTTTCCCAGGGTATTACCCACCTCCAGCTTGGCGGTGATCTTACTCACTTCCGTGCTGATAAAATAGTTGGACAGGGTCCGGGCAGTAATATTCACAGACTTGGTCATAGGCAGGCCTGCCTGCAGCATCATGGTCATAGTGTTGGCAAACTGGCTGGCTGCATTTAAGATATTGATGTTGCCGAGCACCGGCAGCTTCAGCATCAGCTTCGCCAGGTTCATCCTGCCGTTTTCCGTGTTGCCGTAAAGCTTGACCGCGATCACAACCACTATGATGAAGATCGCGATATGGATCCAGAAGTGACGGAAGAAGTTGGATATAATGACAAGGGACATGGTGATGGCCGGAAGCTCCGACCCCTGGTCTGCAAATACTGCGATAAAGGTCGGTACAACCTTGACCATCAGGACAATAACTACTGCCACGGCAAGGAGCATGACGAAGGTGGGGTAGATCATGGCACCCCGCACCTTTCCCTTCATCTTCATCTGCTTGGTGTAGTGCTCTCCGATGGATTCAAAGGCTGTGTCCAGATTACCGGCTTCCTCCCCGGCCCGGACTGTCTCAAGAAAGGTCAGGGGGAGAAGGTTTTTACCCCGGTCGGCAAAGCTGGCAGACAGGGTACGTCCGGATTCCACATCCTCCCCCACCTGCTCCAGAATCCCTTTCAGTACCTTGTCAGGCATCCTCTGGCCGATGAGCTGGACCGTCCTGGAGATCGGGATGCCGGCCTTTAAGATGACGGCAAACTGACTGCACATCAGAGTAAAGGCCTTATCATTCAGCTTTTTCCCTCCGATATCTCCGCTGAGAAATGTTGCAACCTTCCCCTTGGGAGACACCTCACCCAGCTGCAATACGATCGGATAATTCTGCTTTAGCTTTGCAGCAGCGTCCATCTGGTCAAAACCCTCTATGACACCGGAAACCTGATTTCCGTCTCTTGAGATGGCTGTGTATTTATAAGTATTCATAATCTATTCCTATAATCATAAAGGTGATGGAGTCATAGGCTCCTTTTATGCGTTTTTCTTGATATAATCTGGTTCATGAGCATAGTGCATAGCCACATCCCTGGTCACGAGGCCGCCCCGTACCAGCCTGACCAGAGCCTGGTCCATGGTCTGGCCGCCGATGGCTGCGCTGGTGGCGACAGCATTGGCGATCTGGGGTGTGTTGCCGTTGCGGATCAGGTTGCGGATGGCGTCCGTGACGACCATCATCTCACAGGCCAGCACTCTTCCGCCCTTCCTTTTGGGAAGCAGCTGCTGGGTAATGACAGCCTGAAGGCACATGGACAGCTGCAGACGGATCTGGGTCTGCATCCCCTCGGGAAATACCTGTACGATACGGTCTACCGCATCGGAGGCACTGCCGGTATGCAGGGTCCCGAAGACCAGGTGGCCTGTCTCAGCCGCTGTGATGGCGGTCTCTATGGTATCCCTGTCACGCATCTCACCGATCAGGATGACATTGGGATCCTCACGGAGACTGGCCCGCAGGCCGGCTGCAAAGCTCATGGTATCCTTGCCCACCTCCCGCTGGTTGATGGCCGCCTTGTCCGGTGTATAGACGTACTCCACCGGATCTTCCAGGGTGACGATATGGCAGGCAGTGGTATGGTTGATATAGTCCAGCAGAGCTGCCAGGGTCGTGGACTTACCGGACCCGGTCTCACCGGTGATCAGGACGATCCCCTTGTGGAGAGAGGGCAGGTTCAGGGCTGCCGGAGGCAGTCCCAGGGTATCAAGCCTGGGAATCTTATCCGACAGGAGCCGCAATGCTACTGAAGGCATCCCCTGCTGCTTGAAGATGTGGATACGACAGCGGTTTCCTGCAAAGGTGTCCGCTGCATCCAGCTCTCCGACCCTTTCAAATTCATCATAGTTTGCCACGGTCCCCGCAAGAGACTGGGCATAGTGGATACAGTCCTCGGCATTCAGAGGCTCATCCATCATGTTCACAAGCTGTCCATCCTTCCGGTATTTTGGCGGAAGGTTGTAGATCAGATGGATATCTGATGCACCGTCCTCTCTGGCCTTGAGGACCAGTTCTTCGATCGTCAGCATATTCTCACCCCCGTTTTCTGCTGGTAAAGTGATTTAAATGTCTTCATATATAACTCTTTGAACTTCTTCAAAGGTGGTGACCCCTTCCAGGACAAGCCGTATGGCATTGTCCCTCAGGGAAACAAAGCCGCTCTCCGGGTCAGCCAGCATGGTCTCGATGGCTTCCCTGCCCTTGTTGGCGGCGATCATACGCCTGGTCTTTATATTCAGAGGCAGGATCTCAAATACGCCGATCCGCCCCCTGTAGCCTGTATCAAAACAGTCCGGACAGCCCTTGCCTCTGTAGAAGATCCTTCCGGGCTGGTATTCCAGGCCAATCTCTGCCTGTTCTTCTTCATCCGGTTCATAGGCAGTCTTGCATGCCGGGCAGATCCTCCTGACCAGCCTCTGGGACAGGACGCCCTTTAAGGCACTGGCTACCAGATAAGGCTCCACGCCCATATCGATCAGACGCTCAACCGTACCAACCGCATCACTGGTATGGATGGTGGAAAGGACCACATGGCCGGTGATGGCGGACCGCATGGCAATCTCCGCCGTCTCACCGTCACGGATCTCACCGATACAGATGATATCCGGATCCTGACGCAGGATCGCTCTGAGGCCTGCAGCAAAGGTCATCCCGGTCTTCTCATTGATCTGCACCTGGTTGACGCCGTCAATGTTGTACTCCACCGGATCTTCCAGGGTAACCATGTTCAGCTCACGGCTGTTAAGGTCGTGAATCATGGAATACATGGTGGTGGACTTACCACTTCCCGTCGGTCCGACGATGAGGACCACGCCGCTCTTGACCTTGATGAGCTTCTCATATTTTTTAACGTCGTCTCCTGTCAGGCCGATCGAAGTCCTGTCCAGCTTGGTCCCTGTTTTATCAAGAAGTCTGGCCACGATCTTCTCACCATATAC
>CADBNQ010000161.1 GCA_902796045.1 uncultured Lachnospiraceae bacterium
GGGGGCCCTCGGTTACACCATGCAGGTGCCTGAGGAAGAGCGTTATCTGATGAGCAAGGATCAGATCCTGAATGAACTGGTGACCCTCTATGGCGGCAGGGCGGCAGAGGAAGTGGTCTTTTCCTCTGTGACCACAGGTGCTTCCAATGATATAGAGAGAGCCACCCAGCTTGCAAGGGCCATGGTAACACAGTATGGTATGTCCGAGGCGTTCGGCCTCATGGGTCTCGAGTCCATTGAGAGCCGCTACCTTGACGGACGCCCTGTGCTGAACTGCTCTGATGCTACAGGTGCCCTGATCGACAATGAGGTAAAGAATATCCTGAAAGGCGCCTATGACAGGGCTGTGGCCATCATTCGCGACAACCGCGAGGTCTTAGATGAGATCGCCGATTTCCTGATTGAGCAGGAAACGATCACCGGCAAGGAATTCATGGATATATTTAACCGTTACCAGGAGACAACGGTTGAGACACCAGATGAGACAACTGATGAGATACCGGTTGAGGCATCAGATGAGACAACTGATGAGATACCGGTTGAGGCATCAGATGAGACACCGGTTGAGGTGGCGGTCGAAGAGAAGGATTGTGATGTTTGACATACAGGAGGAGCTGAAGAAGCTCCCTGCCCGGCCGGGTGTGTACCTGATGCACAACGACCGGGATGAGATCATCTATGTTGGAAAAGCCAGGGTCTTAAAGAACAGGGTACGTTCCTATTTTCAAAAGGGGACGACGAAGAGTGCCAAGATTGAGCATATGGTCTCTCATATCGCATATTTTGAATATATCATTACGGACTCAGAGATGGAGGCTCTTGTTCTGGAGTGTAATCTCATAAAGGAACACAGGCCCCATTACAATACCATGCTGAAGGATGACAAGAGTTATCCTTACATCAGGGTTACTGTTCAGGAGGAATATCCCAGGATTCTCTTCTGCAGAAATGTAAAAAGGGACAAATCCAGATATTTTGGCCCCTACACCAGTGCAGGTGCTGTAAAGGAGACCCTGGAGCTGATGCACAAGGCTTTCAGGATCCGGAACTGCAACCGTGTACTGCCCAGAGATACGGGGAAGGAACGGCCCTGTCTTTACCATCATATGCATCAGTGTGATGCACCATGCCAGGGATGGATTTCCGGTCCGGAGTACAGAAAGCATATAGATGATGCCCTGGATTTTCTCAACGGGAACAATAAAAGCATATTGGAAGACCTGGAGACAAAGATGCATGCCGCCGCCCGGGATATGGATTTTGAGAATGCAGCGGGATACCGGGATCTCATGGAGAGTGTGAAACGGATTGAGGAGAAGCAGAAGATCAACATGGGAGGCAATGACGACAGGGATCTGATTGCTTTAGCCCGGGAGAAGGATGAGGCGATTATAGCTGCCTTTTTTATCCGGAATGGCAAGCTTCTCGGCCGTGACCATTTTCACATGGCTGGAATCGGTGACAGCGGTGAAGACGAGATCATTATGGATTTTATCAAACAGTTTTATGTCAGCAATCCCTTTATTCCCAGAGAGATTCTCACCCAGACGGAGGTGCCTGACAGGGAGATCCTTGAAAAATGGCTTTCGGACAAAAGGGGAGGAAAGGTTTCTTTTCTCGTACCCAGACGGGGCAGTAAGTACCGTATGATGCAGCTGGCTTATGAGAATGCCCTGAATGTCCTGTCCAAGGATGCAGAAAAGATCAGGAGAGAGGAACAGCGTACGATCGGGGCTGTACATGAGCTCGAGCAGCTTACGGGCATCAGGAATATCAACCGGATGGAAGCCTTTGACATATCCAATACTAATGGCTACCAGAACGTGGCTTCCATGGTGGTCTTTGAGAAAGGGAAGGCCAAAAGGAGTGATTACAGAAAGTTCCGGATCCAATCTGTGAACGGACCGGATGATTACAGATGTATGGAAGAAGCTCTGACCAGAAGATTTTCTCATGGCCTGCTGGAACAGGAGGAGCTGGTATCGAAGGGGGAAGACCTTTCCCTCGGGAGTTTTACCACATTTCCGGACATCCTCATGATGGATGGAGGAAAAGGCCAGGTGAACGTGGCCCTGAAGGTGCTTAAAAAGCTGGGCCTGTCGATCCCTGTCTGCGGCATGGTGAAGGATGATTATCACAGGACCAGAGGTTTGTATTACAATAATGAGATCATCCATTTTCCGAGGAATTCCGAGGCATTCCGCATGATCACAAGGCTGCAGGATGAAGCCCACCGTTTTGCTGTAGAGTATCATAAGAAGCTGAGGAGCAAGGGTCAGGTTCACTCTGTCCTGGATGAGATCAAAGGGGTTGGCCCTGCCAGAAGAAAAGCCCTAATGAAGCATTTTAAAGACATCGGGATGATCAGGGAAGCTTCCTTGGAAGAACTGATCGAAGTTCCTGGAATCACTGACCGGGTTGCCGGAGAGATCTACTCTTTCTTTCATGAGGATAAAAACTGAGATTCACCGGGAGGACCAGAAGGGAGAGGCACATATGTACAAAGTGAAACTGACCAGTTTTGCCAGGAAAATGGAACTGAAGAATCTTCTGCCGGATATTGATGTCGAAGAGATCGATATCAATAAGTCCGGGCTGAACCGGCTGGCACTCCAGCTCACCGGTTTTTTCGATCATTTTGATGATGACCGCATCCAGGTGATCGGAAAAGTAGAGTATGCCTACTGTGAACAGAAAGATTCGGAACAGCTGCGGCCGGTCCTGAAAAGCATTTTTGACAGGAAGATTCCCTGCATTGTCTATTGCTGGGGACTTGAACCTCCTGAGCTGATGCTTGATCTTGCCGAAGAAAACGGGATACCGGTTTTCTCCACAGACATCAGGACTTCTGATTTCATTGCAGAGGCGGTTCGCTGGCTTAGTGAAGAACTGGCCCCCAGGATTTCCATTCACGGAGTGCTTGTGGATATCTATGGAGAGGGTGTCCTGATTATGGGCGAGAGCGGCATCGGTAAGAGTGAGGCTGCCCTTGAGCTGATCCGGAGAGGCCACCGCCTGGTGTCTGATGATGTGGTTGAGATCCGGAAGGTGAGCCATGACACCTTGATCGGTACATCTCCTGATATTACCAGACACTTTATTGAACTGAGAGGGATCGGCATCGTTGATGTCAAAAGCCTGTTCGGAGTTGAGAGTGTCATGATCAACCAGACCATCAATATGGTCATCCGTCTGGAAGACTGGAACAGGGAAGGAAACTATGACAGACTGGGTCTGGACGAGGAGTATATAGAGTTCCTTGGTACCAAGGTGGTATGCTTCTCCATTCCCATCCGTCCCGGCCGGAACCTGGCTGTCATCGCAGAATCTGCAGCCATCAACTTCCGTGCCAAAAAAATGGGTTATAATGCTGCTAAGGAATTGTACAACAGGGTAACGAGCAATCTGAAAACCAAAGAGGATCAGTAGTTATCTGATCAGATCACAGATTATGGGGAGAGTGATTATGAACGAATATGTAATAGGAGCAGATATTGGCGGTACAACTGTAAAACTCGGATTCTTTACCAGCCAGGGTGAGATTGTCGATAAATGGGAGATTCCCACGGATTGTTCCCCGAAGGCTGATATCCTGAAAGATATCGCAGAGTCCTGCAAGAAGAAGATGGAGGCTTCCGGTCTTTCTGTAAAGGCCTTTGCCGGCATAGGAATCGGTGTGCCAGGGCCTGTAAAGGATGATGGTTCAGTGCAAAGGTGTGTGAACCTGGGCTGGGAAGAGAAGCATGTGAAGAAGGAGATGGAAGACCTTCTGGGACTGCCTGCCGTGGTGGAAAATGATGCCAATATGGCCGCTCTCGGCGAAGTATGGAAGGGCAGTGCCAGCGGATGCCGGGACGCTGTGATGGTTACTCTGGGCACCGGTGTCGGGGGAGGAATCATTGTCGGCGGGGAAATAGTATCCGGATCCCATGGCTTTGGTGGAGAGATCGGCCATATGACTCTGAACATCCATGAAACTTCAAGGTGCAACTGCGGAAAAGCCGGATGCGTCGAGCAGTACTGTTCTGCCACCGGGATTGTCAGGGAGACCAGGAAAACCCTGGAGAAGACAGATGCATGGTCATCTCTTCGGGAATACAAACCGTCAGAGATCACATCATGGCATATATTTGAGGCCGCCAAAGCGGGAGATACCTTTGCAAAAACACAGGTAGATGTTTTCTGCAGAAGGCTGGCCAGGGCGCTGTCTTTTATCTCTGCCGTGATAGATCCGGAGGTCTTTGTGATCGGCGGGGGTGTGTCAAAAGCCGGAGAGATCATCACCGAGAATGTGTCCAGACACTTTAAGGAGTTCGCTTTTGGCGGACAGAAAGAGACCAGGTTTGTGCTGGCTTCCCTTGGTAATGATGCAGGCATCTATGGCTGTGCCAGATCTGTTCTGTGATAAGATTTATGCGAATTCCCTAAAAGGAGGTATTAAGCCTCCTTTTATTTTGGCTTATTTTATCTCTTGTGCTTGCAGATAATTTAGAGTATTATATGCAAGGAATTGTGTTTTATTCTACATCACAGGTGTCAGCATGAATATTGATTTTGTACATAAGTTGAAAGAGCATATCACTGAGGGAGTAGTACTGGAACATGAACCTATGGGCAGACATACCACTTTTCAGGTGGGAGGTCCGGCAGATCTTTTTGTTGAGCCGGGCAGCCGTGAGGAGTTACGATATGTGGTAGAGGAGGCCCGCCAGGCTCAGGTTCCATTTTTTGTGGTTGGCAACGGAAGCAATCTGCTGGTGTCGGATGACGGCTTCAGAGGCATGATTCTCCATATAGGCAAGAAGCTCTCCCATATTTCATCCAGGGGCACGGTGATCGAAGCAGATGCCGGCGTCTCCCTGTCAAGGATTGCCAGGGAAGCTTTTGACAAAAGTCTTACAGGGATGGAATTCGCAGCAGGGATTCCCGGGTCTCTGGGCGGTGCCGTTGTCATGAACGCAGGCGCATATGGCAGTGAGATGAAAGATGTCCTGACAGAAGTCGATGTCCTGACCGGACAGGGACGTTTCATGACGATCAGTGCCAAAGACCTGGACTTATCATACCGGCACAGCTGCGTGGAGGAGAAGGGTTATATTGTTCTTGGCGCCAGGATGTGTCTTTGCCGGGGAGACCAGCATCTCATCAGGGACCGGATGAACGAGCTTGCCCTGGCCAGACGGCAGAAGCAGCCTCTTGCCTATCCCAGTGCCGGTTCCACCTTTAAACGGCCGGAGGGCCATTTCGCCGGCAGGCTGATACAGGATGCCGGTCTGAAAGGATATACCGTTGGCGGTGCCCAGGTGTCGGAAAAACACAGCGGGTTTGTGATCAACCGGGGAGGAGCGGAAGCTGATGAGATCGCCTTCCTGATCAGACAGGTTCAGAAAAAAGTCTATAGGCAGTCCGGAGTTAAACTGGAGCCGGAAGTGCGGTTTATTGGTTTTTAAAAGACAGGAGAGATGTCTATGTCGTATTCTTCTGAGGTGAAAGAAGAACTGTCCCGCCTGCCCTGTCCTGACTACCACTGTGTGATTGCCGAACTGGCAGCGATCATCAGCCTGGGGGGCAATATCACAGGGACTGCCGGAGGATATCATCTGGATCTTCATACTGAGAATGCTGCGGCGGCCAGAAGGTTTTATACTCTGATACGGACAGCCTTCAATCTGCAGCCTGGGGTATCATCGAGACGACATAACTATTTAAAAAAAAGCAGGACATTCAGCATCACCCTGGACAGGCCTTCAGAGGTGCTGACAGTACTGCGGTCGGTGGGCCTGATCAATAACCTGGGCCAGATCGATGAATATCACAGCAGGACATATAATCCGCTTCTCCAGAGAACATGCTGCAGGAGAGCGTTCTTAAGAGGCGCGTTTCTGGCATCAGGGTCTGTGACTGACCCGGAGAAGACCTACCATTTTGAGATTACATGTACTGATGAGGACAGAGCTGACCAGGTCAGAGAGCTCTTTCAGTATTTTGGACTGGAAGCGAAAATCGTCCTGCGAAAGAGATATTATGTCGTCTATCTCAAAGAAGGAACCATGATATCTGATGCACTTAATATCATCGGAGCCCATGTTTCCATGATGAAGTTTGAGAACATCCGCATCGTTAAGGATGTACGGAATTCTGTGAACAGACGCGTCAACTGTGAAACTGCCAACATCAACAAGACGGTTTCTGCAGCACGCAAACAGATAGAAGACATTGAATATATCAAAAACACAGTCGGACTGCGCAGACTGCCGGAGCCCCTCAGAGAGGTGGCCGGTGCCCGCCTTGAGGAACCGGAAGCTTCCCTGAAGGAGCTTGGCCAGATGCTGGATCCGCCTGTGGGGAAATCAGGTGTCAACCATCGTCTGAGAAAGCTGTCCGGTCTCGCCCGGCAGCTCAGAGAACAGGGCCGCTTATGATGGCCGTGAGAAGAGAATCCATTTAGTATATTATTATTTAAATATTTTTTATATTGGAGGTAGATATGATTACTAAGTCAATGCAGATCAGGATCCCTGCGGGACTTGATCCAAGCACAATTGCCATGTTTATTCAGACAGCCAGTCAGTATGACAGCAGGGTGTATGTTCAGTCCGAGAATAAGAAAGTGAACGCAAAAAGTCTGATGGGGATGATGTCACTTGGCCTTCCCAGAGGATCAGTTCTTACAATCGTAGCTGAAGGCAGTGATGAAGAAGAAGCAATTGAAGATATTGAGAAATATTTAAATAATGAAAAATAAAAAAGTGCCGCAGACGTTCCCCATTCATAAAATGGAAAGATCGTGTGCGGCATTTTTTTCAGTCTACCGGATAATACTCCAGAACTTTTTCTAATCCATAGTAGTAATAAAACATTTTCTTGTCTATGCTGAGCAGGGTCCAGGACCCATCCTTATACCCGTACTCTATGACTCCTTTCCAGGATTTCCTTTCGGCTTTTTCTTTTGCCTCATCATAGAGCTGGGCCAGCTCCTTTCTGAGTTCAGGCAGCTTATCCTCTTTCTTCTCATCCTTGTCCTTGCCTATGAGAGAGGAGAAGAAGGAAAGAACGGATTCCCACAGGCTTTTATCATCTTTAAGCCGGCTGTAGATTTCATTTCCCATATTGATAAGCACTTCGTAGTAGTCAAGATTCTCTGTTTCAACGGTCACCTTGCAGGAAAGAAGGTCACCGTCCACTGACAGGATCTTGTAAGAAGCAGTGCTGACAATATCATCACAGATATCATCCAGATCGACAGCCTCTATCACATGATCTGCCAGGGCTTCCGGCAGACCATCGTCAACCAGGGCTTTGGTGATTCGCTTCTTCAGAAGAACTTTAAGATCTGGATTCTCTTTGAGCTCGTCCGGCAGGTAGCGTGGATCGACAGAAGAGGCATCCAGATCGTGGGCCACCTTAAATATCTGATCTGTGGCTTCCCGGCACTTGTGCCTGAATATCGCTAATGCGACAAAATAACCGATGACACCAGCCAGGATGGCTATAAGAAGAATAA
>CADBNQ010000162.1 GCA_902796045.1 uncultured Lachnospiraceae bacterium
GCCAGTACCTGTCATAGAGCTCACCATGGCTGCCGTCAGCATCGTATCCGAGTCCGGTAATATAGTTGGTCAGCGCGTCCAGCCAGACATAAACTACATGGCCCGGATCGAAGTCCACGGGGATCCCCCAGGAAAAAGATGTCCTGGAAACACAAAGGTCCTGGAGTCCCGGAAGGAGGAAATTATTCATCATCTCGTTCTTTCTGGACTCCGGCTGAATAAACTCAGGATGCGTATTGATGTGTTCGATGAGCCGGTCTGCGTATTTACTCATCTTAAAGAAATAGGCCTCTTCCTTCGCTTTTGTTACAGGACGCCCGCAGTCCGGACATTTCCCGTCCACCAGCTGGGATTCTGTAAAGAAAGACTCACAGGGAGTGCAGTAAAGGCCCTCGTAATACCCTTTATAGATATCACCCTGTTCATAAAGCTTCTTAAAGATCTTCTGAACCTGCCTCTCGTGGTCAGGGTCAGTGGTCCGGATGAACTTATCGTAAGAGGTGTTCATCAGATCCCAGATCCGTCTGATCTCCCCGGCAACTTCATCTACATACTCCTTAGGAGTCACGCCGGCCTCCTGTGCTTTGAGCTCGATCTTCTGTCCGTGCTCATCTGTCCCTGTCTGAAAACGGACATCATAGCCCTGTTTTCTTTTAAAGCGGGCTATGGCATCTGCAAGAACAATCTCATAGGTGTTGCCTATATGGGGCTTGCCGGAAGTATAGGCAATAGCCGTGGTGATATAATAAGGTTTCCTGTTCATCTCTGCCTCCTGATAATATCCTATTGTTTTAGTTTGCCCTCTGCCGCACGAACTGCGACAGATGAGCAGCCATGCGCCGAGACGCATGTTTTATAATTATAGAATAAATAGCACTGTAAGTCTATGGGTATTTTTAATAAAATCACCCATGGATATTTGGCGGCTGCTATGAGATAATGGCATCATGAAACATTATTTGCCACATACCCTGATGAAGTTCACATCGCTCCTGCTCTCTCTCTCACTCTGCATCCTGATGGCAGCCGGCTGCCAGACCCCGGGTATGCAGACTGCTGACGCACGGTTCAGGTCTTTTACAGACCGCTGTTTTAAGGAGATGGCAGGCAGAGACAGCATCCGCCTGCACGCTCTTCTTGCCAGTCCCTCCCGCAGAGGCCTGTCAGATCCGCACTGCTTTCAGGAGATCTCCCTGTCCGCCAGAAAAGAGGAATGCAGGCTGTCAGCATCCCTGCTGAAAGACCTGCAAAAGATCGACCCGGCGGACCTTTCTGTTGAGAACCGGCTGACCCGGGACCTCCTGGAGAGGAAGCTTATGGAGTCCGTCGAATCAGAGGACTATCTCCTCTATGAGAGTCTTCTGGGCAGCAGCGGCCTGCCCTCCCGGATCCTGACCTCCCTGTCCGGCTACTATTTTCGTAATGAAAAGGACGTGGAGAATTACCTTCTCCTGCTGGAGAAGCTCCCGGACCTGTTTGCCCAGCTTGTCCCGGAAGAGGAGCGCAGGAATCAGGAAGGCTATTATACACCTGCCTTCAGCATCCGCAGTACGATCGACCAGATTGACAGTTTTCTTGACGAGAAGTCACCGGGCCGCCTTCTGACAGACACCTTTGAAGACCGTCTGGACAGCCTGCCCGGCTTAAGTCAGGCGCAAAGAGAGGCCTTCATCGACAGAAACCAGGCCCTCCTTACAGAGGAAGTGATCCCTGCCTGCCGGTCCTTAAGAAAAGAGCTGGCCTCCCTGAAAGAAGCCCCGCAGGGAAAAGAGCGCCTTTGTCAGTACAAGGAGGGGAAAGACTACTATCAATGGCTGATCAGGCACAATATCGGCACTGAGAGATCCCCCGAGGACTGCATCCTGCTGCTTGAGGGAAAGCTGACAGACCTGCTCTCAGAGATGACCTCCCTGCACGAAGCCCATCCTGATATGTACACAGACTACCTGGCCTCCCTCCCCCTTGCCGAAGAGCCCGATGCTGTCCTTACAAGACTCCGGGAAGACATCAGCAAAGACTTCCCCTCCGCCGGGGAGACTGACTGTGCCGTAAAAGAGGCACCGGCTTCCCTGTCGGGGCACGGACGTGCAGCCTACTATCAGATTCCCCCGATGGATGAGGCCGACCAGCAGATCATCTATATCTACAAGGACCAGCTGTCCGCTAAAGACCTGGTCCCGACCCTGGCCCATGAGGGCTATCCCGGCCATCTGTATCAGAACAGTTATGTTATGGCCGGACATCCCGATCCTGTCAGGGCCCTGGTCAGGACACAGGGATATGATGAAGGATGGGGGACTTACGCAGAGCTGTACAGCTATTCTTATATGGACTTTACAGACACGGACCAGAAGACCGGCAGGATGCTCCGGACCCTCTACCGGGATAACAACCTTCTGAGCCTGATCCTGCTTTCTTTAAGCGACCTCTATGTCAATTACAGGGACTACGACAGGAAAGCCCTTTCGGATTATCTGTCCGCCTACGGGATTGACGGGGATAATGCCTCCTCCATCTACGAATATGTCATAGAAAACCCCACTAACTACCTGGCCTACTCCATCGGCTACTATGAATTCCAGGAACTTTTGACCATGATCCGGGACCGGCAGGGAGATGATTTTGATATAGAAGCTTTCCACAAAGCCGTCCTTGACTGCGGGTCCTGCCCCTTTGATCTGGTCAAAAAACGATTACTGCTTGTATTCGACTGAAAAAAGTGGTAATATAAATAGACCTTTGTCGAAAGGAAGAACACTATGCAAAACAGTGAGAAACTTAACATCAAGCTTGAGAATGTCCCTGAGCCCGACGCGGAAGAGCTGACTGAAGAGCAGCAGTGTCAGGAGCATTACGAGACAGCTCTCCGATATATCAATATTGCGGAACATATGAAGCAGTATGAGGATCAGGACAGGTATTATCACAGGGCTCTCACCAATCTGAGAAAAGCCAAGAGGCATATTCCGGAAGTGAGACCCATGATCCTGGATGTCGTGCATAAGAAATACTATGCCCGGGCAAGAGGTAAGATCTCCATGTACCAGGAGGCCTCGAGCATCAGAGACCATGCCAGAACACCGACTGATTACTATACTGCCCAGTCCATTTTTGACCGGATCCATGCTTTTGAACAGCAGCATATCATCCAGGAGAAGTATGTTGATCCCAAGCTCTATGCAGAGGCCCTCGAGTGTTCCGATTCCAAAGAACAGTCCGTCCTTTGCGGCAAGCTGGCGGAAGAGATGAACGCGAAGCAGCGCAGGGCCAGCCTGCTCAGAAGCTGCTTCATCCTGCTGGCGGTGATCGCCCTGCTGGCATTTTCCCGCACCATCGCCTTCCGGATCTGCCTGGGACAGTTCTGCGCCATCACCCACCATTACGGCAGGGCGGCCTCCTGTTACAAATACGTCTATGACAGGACAGGTAATCCTGAAGACCTGGAGAAGTTCAAGAGCTATCTCTATCAGGGCGCAGTCAGGGATTCCCGGTCAAGGAACCGGGAAGACATCAGGAATGCTTTCCGTGAGCTGGCCCATCTGAATTATAAAGACAGTGAGGAACGACTGGTCAAGATGGAGAGGGAAAGGATCGCAGAGCTCCCTGACGGGGAGAAGATCCGGTTCGGAGAGGTAAACTGGCGCATCCTTGCCCATAAAGGCAAGAAAGCATTGCTCTTAAAGGACAAGACCCAGGGAGGTGTTCCTTTCAACACCGGCGGCGGTTCGGTCCTCTGGGAGAACTCCACAGTGAGAACCTGGCTCAACCAGGTATATATCACGGAGCTGTTTCCTTTTCCACTTGAACAGGAGATCATCATAGACAGCACCGTCCCTCCGGGAGATAATCCCATCTTCGGGACAAAGGGCGGAAGCCCTACCACCGACAAACTCTTTTTCATGAGTACGGACGAATTCCTCAAGTATGGAGGAGATATCGAGATCCTTCCTGAGACCCAGAACCTCTGGTGGCTGAGAACACCAGGCAGCATGCCGGGTACTATGTCCTTTGTCTCTTCCAACAAAGATGTGATGAGCTACGGATATGATGTGGGAAGTGATGAGATCAAGGTGAGACCGGCCATCTGGGTGGATACCTCAGGCGAGTGAGCGCTGGAGATTTAACCACCTGTGTGAGGCCGGAAAGCCTGACAGAGGCATATGACTGACAAGATAATATTATCTATCTAAAAAAGGGGATGATCCTGCGAGACATCTGCAGCCTTTAAGGCCGGCATGTCCTCGTATGGATCATCCCCTTTTATTCACGGTATGATCAGAACAGTCCTGTGATCTTTCCTGAATCATCCACATCTATGCTGTAGGCAGCCGGTTTTTTGGGAAGGCCCGGCATGGTCATGATGGCACCGGTCAGCACGACCACAAAACCTGCCCCTGCATTCACATAGGCATCTCTGACACTGATATTGTAGTTCTGCGGGCGGCCCAGCTTTGTCTGGTCATCTGACAGAGAGTACTGGGTCTTGGCCATACATACCGGCAGCTTGCCATAGCCCATCTCTGAGATCTTGTCCAGCATCTTCTCAGCTGCAGCTACATAGGTGACGCCGTCTGCACCGTAGATTTCCCTGGCGACAGTCTCAATCTTCTCTTTCAGAGGCATGTCATCCTCGTAAAGCACGTGGAACTGGCTTTCCTTCTCATCAAGGGTCTTAAGGACCTTCTCAGCCAGGTCGATTCCGCCTTCGCCTCCCTTTGCCCATACTTCTGACAGGGCAAACTCGCACCCTCTCTCTTCACAGAAATTCCTGATATACTCATGTTCGGCCGGGGTGTCCGTGAGGAAGGAGTTTAAGGTGACAACGATAGGCACACCATACTTGTGCAGGTTCTCGATGTGCTTCTCGAGATTGCAGATACCTCTGGCCAGGGCATCCAGGTCTTCCTTTTCAAGCTCTGTCTTCGGCACTCCTCCGTTATACTTCAGCGCCCGCACTGTTGCCACAAGTACGACAGCGTCCGGTTTGAGGTCTGCCATCCGGCACTTGATATCCATGAATTTCTCAGCACCCAGATCGGCACCAAAGCCTGCCTCCGTGATGACGATATCGGCCATCTTGAGGGCCGCTTTTGTTGCCCTGACACTGTTGCAGCCATGGGCGATGTTGGCGAAGGGACCGCCGTGAACGATACATCCGGTGTGCTCCAGAGTCTGGATCAGGTTAGGCTTGATGGCATCCTTGAGCAGGGCTGCCATTGATCCGACAGCATTCAGCTGCCCTGCCGTGACAGGCTGGCCGTCCATGTTGTAGCCGATCACGATCCTGGCAAGACGTCTCTTGAGATCCGCCATATCTTCTGCCAGACAGAGGATGGCCATGATCTCCGTAGCCACGGTGATCACAAAATGATCCTCCCTGACGAAGCCGTCTGCTTTACTTCCCAAGCCTACCACGATATTTCTGAGCGCCCGGTCATTCATATCAAGGCATCTCTTCCAGATGATCTGCCTGGTATCGATGCGTAGCTCGTTGCCCTGGTGGATATGGTTGTCAACGATAGCTGCCAGCAGGTTATTGGCGGAGGTGATAGCGTGGAAGTCCCCTGTAAAATGAAGGTTCAGGTCCTCCATGGGCACTGCCTGAGCATAGCCGCCGCCGGCTGCTCCACCCTTGATCCCGAAGCAGGGTCCCAGAGAAGGCTCTCTCAGGGCAAGCAGGCACTTCTTGTCCAGGCGGGCCAGGGCCTGGGCAAGGCCGATACTGGTTGTAGTCTTACCCTCGCCTGCAGGTGTGGGATTGATCGCAGTCACAAGGACCAGCTTCCCGTCCGGATGATCTTTGACCCTGTCTAAAAGCTCATCGGAAAACTTGGCCTTATACTTGCCGTATAACTCCAGTTCATCCTCTGTGATGCCATAGGCTGCGGCAACCTCCTTGATGGGAAGCATCGTGGATTCCTGGGCAATCTGAATATCTGTTTTCATTTTCTGGTATCCTCCTCTCGTTTACCTTCAATCTGAGTCTGATGGAGACTCGTTCTCTATCTTCCTGACTGCCGCTTCAATCCTGGCAATCGTCTCTTCTTTACCGATAACCTCCATGATCTCGGTGGCGCCCCCCGGAGTCATCTGCTTCCCTGAAAGGGCTGTGCGCAGAGGCCACATGACATAACCGTTTTTATAACCATGATCCGATGCGTACTGCTTAAGGACCTGGAAAAGCGCGTCATTGGAGTAATCCTCCTGGTCCCTGAGCAGCGGCAGTATGTCTTTGAGGACCTGGAGACCCTTTGCAGGGTCCGTTTTATTCTTCTTGTGAGAATACATGGATACATCATACTCCGGAACGGCCTCAAAGAAATCAATCTTATCCCTGATCTCAGGGAAAGTCTCGATCCTGGTCCTGACCAGCTCTGAGATCTTCTTCAGGTCATAATCCTTTGTGATGACCTCCCTGATATATGGCTCTGCCATGGAGTAGAACAGGTCCGGATCCATAGCCTTTAAGTATTCCCCGTTCATCCAGCGCAGCTTGACCATGTCAAAGACAGCAGGCGACTTGCTGATATGCCTGTAATCAAAAGCCTCCACCAGTTCAGGAAGAGAGAAGATCTCCCTGTTGTCCGGAGAGCTCCAGCCCAGCAATGCCACAAAATTCACAATAGCCTCAGAGACAAATCCCTGTTCAAGCAGGTCCTCGTAGGAGGAATGGCCTGAACGCTTCGACAGCTTCTGGTGGTCTTCGTTGGTGATCAGCGGGCAATGGATGTATTTAGGCTCCTCCCAGCCAAAGGCCTGATAGAGCCGGGTGTACTTGGGAGCTGAGGAAAGGTATTCATTTCCCCTGACAACGTGGGTGATCTTCATCAGGTGATCATCCACAACATTGGCAAAATTATAGGTAGGATACCCGTCGGACTTGATGAGGATCATGTCGTCGAGCTCCTCATTAGGCTGGGAGATATCCCCGTAAATCTCATCGTGGAAGGTTGTCACGCCCTCATTCGGTATGTTGGCCCGGATCACAAAGGGCCTGCCTGCATCAAGGTTGGCCTGGATCTCCTCCCTGGAAAGGTGGAGACAATGCTTGTCATAGCTGCTGATCTCCTTGTCTCCCACCACTGTTTTCAAAGAATCCAGCCTTTCCTGGTCACAAAAGCAATAGTAGGCCTCTCCCTTGTCAATCAGTTCCTTCGCATATTTCATATATAAACCGGACTTACATCTCTCGCTCTGGATATATGGTCCGTAGCCTCCGTCCCTGTCGGGCCCCTCATCGTGGATAAGGCCAGTGGACTCCAGGGTGCGGTAGATGATCTGAAGCGCTTCCTCATAATAGCGTTCCTGGTCAGTATCCTCTATCCTTAAAATAAACTTCCCTCCGTCATGCTTGGCAATAAGATATGTATACAAAGCGGTGCGGAGGTTCCCGACATGCATCCTTCCGGTAGGACTAGGTGCAAATCTTGTCCTGATCTCGCCCATAAGCGGTTTCCCTCTCTTTCTGTATCGCACTTTAAGTGATATGATTACTGAGCGTTATTATAATATAAATCATTCTCCCGCACAAGGGGCAACCTCCCGCAAATGTAAATGGCAGAAAACTGATTTGATGAAAATAATTTGCGAAAAAAGGCATCTTGTGATACTCTTGAACTGAATTATGACGCATAGAAGGACAAAGGAAGGTGGATACGATGTATTCAGATCTGTTAACATTTATAAAGGGACTCCCCTTACAGGAAGGGGCTGATCCTGTACTGCCGAAATCATTTCAAAGCCTGCTGCCGATAGATGCCCTGCAGTCCATATTCTCGGGGATCAATGATTCAGTCCGGATCGCCACTGCAATCATCACGTTGATCCTGGCCCTGCTGGCCTGCTTCCTGGGATACAGGCTTGCAAGATTCTTCATGAGCCTTACCGGTTTCATGGCAGGTGCTTATATCGGATACAAGATAGGGACCCAGGCCCTCAACCTGCAGAGGCCTTTGACCATAGTATGTGCCGTGGTGGCAGGCCTGGCCCTGTCAGTACTGGCCTACCGGATCTACACCGCAGGCATCTTCATACTCTGTGCTTTCCTGGGATTTATCGCGGCAGCCACCCTGCTGCCATTTTCAGGCGACCTCCAGTTTTTCCTCTCTGTCCTGAGCGGATTTATCATCGGGGCACTTGCCGTGAAATATCTCCGCCCCGTGATCATCCTTTCCTCAGCGATCGCGGGCGGCTTCACCGCCTCGGAAATGATTGTCAAGGTCTGCACCCTGATGAGTCTCTACAAGTTTACCTACTTCACCTCAGGAGGCCTGACCCTGATCATATGTGTCCTGGGTATAGCGGTACAGTTCCTGACCACCTCAGATAAAGAATCGAAAAAAAAGAAAAAGAAGAAAAAAAAGGAATAGAAAAAACAGCCCGGCGGGGCTGTTTTTCTATTTCTACCAGTGGATATATACTGCTGTTCCGGTGCTGAGCATCCCAAACAGCTCTGCTGCCTTGGCTGGCGGCATGTTGATGCAGCCGTGTGAGCCATCGGTGCGGTAGATGTCTCCGCCGAATTTGGATCTCCACGAGGCATCATGAAATCCGATGCCGACCTTTGTATTGTAGGGCATCCAGTAGTGAACAAAAGAGCGGTACTTCTTCATCATATGATCCCGCTGTTTAAAAGCGATCGTGTAGAAGCCGGTGGCGGTTCCATGTCCCGAGGACAGGTTTCCGGTGACCACGTCACTCGACAGGCGAATCTTTCCGTCCTCCACATACCACATCCTCTGGTCACTGATATTCACATCGATATAAGTCCTCCCAAGATAATCTGCATCTCTCTCCAGGCCTTTCTGGATGTAGACCGGTTTGCGGGTGGTCTTATTGCCCGACTTGATATTCTTGATCAGCTGGAGGGCTTCTTTATCCACCCCTACCTTCCAGGCTGTGATGCCTGACGGGATATCTCCTTCCAGTGAATTAAACTTCTTTGACACTTTTTCTTTGATATATTCCTCTGCCTTCTTCTTGTTGATCTTCACGTCAAAATCATCTGTGTAGGTCAGCATCCTGGCTATGTCCTTTTTCCTGGTCTTGAGCTTCTCCCCTCCATCCTTGTAGACCACCACAGCTTTCAGATACCCGTTCATGGTATCTCTCGCCTCTATGACCTCCTGGGAGTCTGCCTTATAAGGCGGCTGGACATAATAAGTATCTTCCACCAGGGAGATTTCCTTCTCGTGGCCGGTCATGGCAGTTCTGATCCCTTCCAGAAAATGGGCCCTGTCCACGATATTGCCGATGGTCTCCGGCCTGATCTCAAACTCTTTCTTATCTTTATTGTACTCTACCGAAGCATTGACTGATTCCTCAGGGCTGGCAGGGTGCATGCAGGCTAAAGTATCTACATAGGCAGCCAGCTGGTCCTCATCCACCTGAACTTTGAGTTCATCATAATCGTGATCCTTCAGCAGGTCGACAATCCAGAGTCCGTAGGGCTGGCCGGCAAGGATCCGGTCGACCTTGTCAAGGTCAGTAAAGGACAATCCTGCATCCGCGGCAGACACAGACTCCTCCCCCTCCTTCTCAAGGATGGTCAGGCTGTACCTGCCCAGTTCTTCTTTCACATAGGCTTTGGCTCCCTCTCCGGATCTGAATCCGATGTCGATGCTGCCTACTTTGGTATTCGGATAAAAATGAGTGTGAAAAAAGGCGATACCTCCCACATACAGGGCTGCTGCGAGCCCTGTGGCAGCCAGGATCCCTCTCCAGGCCTTCCTTTTTCTCCCATATCTTTTCACTCTGGACATAGTATTCCCTCATGTCCGGCAGAGCCGGAGTTTAACTCTCCCCCTCCTGAAAAGGAGGGGGCATTCCTCTTTTGAGTATACATGATATTTTCCGGCTTGTCACTAAAAATCAGCAAAAAAATCAGCTATATGTTAATAAAACAGTATTTTTCTCTCCAGATTCAGTCAGATGAGCCGCTTGCCTGCACCCGGAGATTTTTATGCCATATGGTATTGTATTTCTTGAATGATATAAAAAATCAGAGATTGATAATATGGCTGACAATGGATATAATGTAAAAAATAACAGGAGATAAAACAGGAGGTAATATAAAATGAAGATTGGCTTTATCGGATGTGGCGTGATGGCCAATGCCATCATGGGCGGTATCATAGAATCCGGCCTGTGCAGGCCGGAGGAGATCATCGGAGCTGATCCGGTCCCTGAGAGCAGGGAGCGGACAAAGGTGCGCAATGGGATCCGTGTAACAGACCGGAATCAGGCTGTCCTTGAGGAGTCAGATTATGTTTTTTTGGCGGTCAAACCACAGTATTATGACGGTATGATTGCGCAAATCAGGGATCATGTCCGCAAGGACCAGGTCTTAATCAGTATCGGGGCGGGAAAGACCCTTGATTATCTTGACCGGCAGTTTGGCCGGCCGGTCAAGATCGTGCGTGTGATGCCCAACACTCCGGCCCAGGTGGGGGAGGGGATGTCTGCCGTCTGCCCCAATAAGGAGGTCACTGATGAGGAGGCTGCAGAGGTTCTAAAGATCCTGTCCACCTTCGGCAAGGCCGAGATCATGCCCGAAGGACTGTTTGATATCGTCACAGGCCTGAGCGGAAGCGGCCCGGCCTATGTCTTCATGTTTATCGAGGCACTGGCAGATGCCGCCGTCAACGGGGGCATGCCCCGGAAGCAGGCCTACACCTTTGCAGCACAGACTGTAGCAGGGTCTGCTAAGATGCTGCTTGAGACAGGTCTGCATCCGGGACAGCTCAAAGATATGGTCACGTCTCCGGCAGGAACCACCATCGCCGGTGTCCGCGCACTGGAGGCGGGAAATTTCCGGTCTGCAGTCTTTGAAGCAGTCACAGCTGCCGCGGAAAAATCTGCGCTTCTCTAATCTTCCATCAGAGAAGAGAGGTTCAATCCGGGGCTGAAGAAGGGCCGTGGGAAATGGGACGGATCTGGACCCGGTTGTCATTGAGGGTGGTTCCCTCACCCATATCCGACAGTCTCTCTGATGTCAGAGCGTTAAAGGCCCTGCCCCCGCTGCAGCAGTCCCTCCGGTAGATGCCCTCGCAGACTGCCGTGCCCCTGGCAATGTTATCCGTCACCACCGCCTTAAATCTTACACAGGACAGGTCATTGTAGGCTTCAATGATCTGTCCGTTTTTTATACGTCTCTGACGGGCGTCAAGGGTGTGGATGATCAGCTTCTGGGGTCCCCTTAAGGCCATGAGGTCCTCCCTGTCCCTGAACTCGGAATTGAGAGAATAGACACTGGGAGAGGCCAGCAGGTGGATGGGATATTTTTCGTCTTCCAGGGCTTCCCGGCCGCTGTAGGAAAGCATGTAGCAGGGCACCGGGTCCGGCAGGCCTTCATTGATGATCCGGAATCTGCCGGATGATGTCCCGACCTTCAGATGGTCAGAGAAAGGCATGCTGATGCTGCCCCCCTCTCTGAGGATCCTCTTCTTCTCCTCCGGCAGCAGACGTACTGCCCTGGTCGGATGGTTCAGGATATGGGCAAGCATCTCTTCCTCTGTCCTGGCAAAATAGTCTTCTTCGTAGCCCATGCCGGCGGCCAGCAGGCAGAAGGTATCCCAGTTGCTCTTACAATCGCCGGGCGCCCTGACCACAGGCTTTGCCGTGCCCAGGGTGCAATAGCCGTAGCACCGGTAGATATCATGCTGTTCAGCAGAAAAGGTGGCGGGAAGGATGATATCCGCATAGAGGGCTGTCTCCGTTACGAACCGCTCATGGACTACGGTGAAGAGGTCTTCCCTCCTGAGACCCTTTATGACCCTGTCCTGACAGCTTACGGTATTGGCTGGATTGGCCCCGTACACATAGAGAGACCTGACCGGCTGGCCGTCCCCGCCGGCAAGGGCAGAGGCAAGCTGGTTGATATTGATGGTCCGGTGTTCTTTTTTACTCCTGAAATCCGGCCGGCTGATCAGGTCTGTATCCACATAAGCTGTGTCCACAGGCGTACAGCCGCACAGACCGCCCCCCGGATACTGCCAGGCCCCGGTAAAGAGTGACATAATCACGATCAGGCGGACTGTCATACCCCCGTTGCCATAGCGGGAATTGCCGCTGCCCAGAATGACAGCCGGTGCTTTGGCGGCAGCATATTCTCTGGCCAGCTGGCGGATCACCTGGGCACGCACGCCGGTCTCCTTCTCTGCCCACTCCGGTGTGCAGGGGTCCAGCGTGGCCCTGAAGATCTCATAGCCTTCCGTATAGGTGCGCAGAAATGCCTGGTCAGACAGGCCTTCTTTCTCAAGGACGTGCATGATGGCCAGAGCCAGGGCGCCGTCTGTCCCGGGCCTGATCAGGATGACCTGATCATAGTGCCTGGCAGCGGGATCTGCATAGGTATTGATCAGGATCCTCTTCTTCCTGCCCTTCTCCCTGTTGATATCCACCAGAGCCTGCAGGCGGGTGGCCGCCATATTGCTGCCCCAGATGATGTAGAAATCACTGTCTTTCAGCTCTCTGGGATCCAGGCAGCCGGTCTTTCCAGCCACCGACCGGTAGGCTGCTTCCTTTGCAGGGGCGCAGAGGGTCCTCTCCAGGACGGATGCCCCCATCCTGTTAAAAAAGGCATCCCCGCAATACTGCTGTATATCGCTCATCACGCCGGAATAACTGAAGGGAAGGACAGCCTGCGGGCCGCTCTCCTCTATGATCAGCTTCCACCTGTCAGTGATCTCCCTGACGGCTTCCTCCCAGCTGACGGGCACAAAACTGCCGCTTCCCTTCTTCCCGGATCTCCTCAGGGGAGTCAGGATGCGGTCCTTTGAATAAACACTCTTCTCATAATGCTGCATTTTCCGGCAGATCCCATTGCAGGAAACCGGATGTGCCGGATCATTTCTGACCCGTCTGATCCTGCCGTGCTCCACCTCGGCCAGCAGTCCGCAGGTGGAAGGACAGTCGTAGGGACATAAGGTCTTTTTAATCTCTACCATGGTTTTCTCCATATATTTAAACCTCAGGCAGCTTGCAGACATCTACCCATTCTGTAAAGTCAGTGGCTTCCTCCAGCTCACTGATAGACAGACGGACGGCACTGTGATCTGTGCCGGCTGCCGGGTAGACCGTTTCATGGAGCTTCAGACTTTCATCCAGATAGACAGGAACCCCTTCATTGACGCCGAATGGGCAGACGCCGCCGACTTCATGACCGGTCAGGGGTCCCACCTGGTCTCCGGGAATCATTTTAGCCTTGCAGCCAAAGCGGGCTTTATACTTTTTATTGTCAATCCTGGCCATCCCTTCTGCCAGGATCAGGATCGGCCTGCCCTCCTGCAGAAAAGAAAGTGTTTTGGCGATCATGCCGGGCTCACATCCCAGGGCGGCAGCAGCCTCTGCAACTGTGGCGCTGCTCTTCTCCGTGATGATGATGCGGTCCGCCAGCCCCTTCCTTTCCAGATGTGATTGCGCTTTTTCCAGAGCCATGGTCTTTCCTCCTCATAAATCTCTAATCTACCTGCAAAACATCTATATTGAGTACTATCTTAAGAACAACATCATAATAGTTGTTGTTCTCTGCAATATTCCTCCACCCGTTGAATCAACTCATCTGCTGTATTAATCTGCCGCTCTGTCTCATCTTTACCAGCAAGAAAAAAATCGTCATAATCACTGGCATGACGTATTTCCTCAGCTTCACTAATCTTTCGCCCTATTGATCTTGGGAAAATCTCAGTTTTCACATAATATTTATTGAAATTTGCTATGGCATCTTTGTGTCGCTTATAGCCTTTACCTTCTGAGCCATGTATTGCATTAATCGCATGATAAATAGCATAATAAGCTCTATTATTTGCACCCTTGAATTCTTCTGCCGCAAACAAAATCCTTGCTGACTTTAAATCAGATTTGGCAGTTTGAAGGCGATAGGTTACCAAATCTTTTCTTGTGCCAATATCTTCATTATGCTGCCCCATACAATACCACACCTTCCTTTTGCACATTTGCATAAAATGGATAGTTTTTAAGCCACTTTTTAAAATGCGATTCACTTTTTGCTATTGGTTTTATATCCAAGTCGTTTTCCATGTTAAAATCAAATGTCATATAAGCAAGTTGCTGACTATATATCTTCATTTCTATATCAGTAAGATCCAATAATATCATAATATCTATATCTGAGTCCTCAGTATAATCCCCACGAGCATAAGAGCCATACAATATAATTTGACAGATATGCTTACCATAAATATCTATCAGTTGTAATATATATTGATCCAGTAACTGTTGTAGTCTATGAGACATCAAATCACCCCTTTCCCAGGAGAGGTATTCAGATATTTACATTCTAATGTTTTTTCATCAGATTCTGATTGTACTTCTTCCACTATTCTAATATAAAATTATAGCATAAAACTCCTCTTATGAACAATCCCCATGCTTGACCGCCGGCCTCTTTTATACTACTATGTTACTTATGATTGTGATTAATATTGAATTTTAATGAAAGATAAAAAAGTGATGAAACAAATGACGATAAGAGATCTAGAAATCGGCAGCAGTGCCGTGATCACAAAAGTAGGCGGAGAGGGTGCCCTCCGGCAGCATTTCCTTGACATGGGTGTGATTCCGGGAGCTGAACTGACTGTCATCAAGTACGCACCCATGGGTGATCCTGTGGAACTGATGATCCATGGCTATGAACTGACCCTGCGTCTGGCTGACGCGGAGAAGATCCTGGTAAAGCAGTTAGAGTCCGGCCAGGAATGGGAGACAGAAGGGGAGAGCCTGACAGTGCCTCACCCTGGTCTTGGCGAGGGAGGAAAGTTCCACCCCAAGGGCAGCGGAGACCCTCTCCCGGAAGGGACCAGACTGACCTTTGCCCTGGTAGGAAACCAGAACAGCGGAAAGACTACCCTCTTCAATCAGCTGACCGGGTCCAACCAGCATGTGGGGAACTTCCCCGGGGTGACGGTAGACAGGAAGGACGGCGGCATCAAAGGCCATCCCGATACCATAATTACGGACCTCCCCGGGATCTATTCCATGTCCCCCTACAGCAGCGAGGAACTTGTCTCCCGGAATTTTGTCCTCTATGAGAAGCCCCGGGCTATCATCAATATCGTAGATGCCACCAACATTGAGCGGAATATGTATCTGACCATGCAGCTTCTGGAGATGAACAGGCCCATGGTTGTCGCCCTGAACATGATGGATGAGGTGACACAAAACGGGGGCAGCATCGATGTCAACACTATGGAGAGCCTGCTCGGTGTGCCGGTCGTTCCCATCTCTGCCGCCAAAAACCAGGGCGTTCATGAGCTGATCGATCATGCCATCCATGTCGCCTACTATCAGGAGTATCCCTTAAGGCAGGATTTCTGTGATGAGAATGACCACGGCGGTGCTGTCCACAGGTGCATCCATGCCATCTCCCACCTGATCGAGGACCATGCCATCCGATGCGGCCTGCCGGTGCGTTTTGCCACCAGCAAGGTCATTGAGAACGACGAGATGGTACTCGACCAGCTGGCACTTGACCAGAACGAGAAAGAAACGATAGAGCATATCGTGCTGCAGATGGAGAGGGAGCGGGGTCTGGACAGGAATGCAGCCATTGCTGCCATGCGATTTGACTTCATCAAAAAGGTATGCAGCAGAACCGTCAGGAAACCTAAGGAAAGAAAAGAAAGGATCCGCAGCCGGCGGATCGACAACATACTGACAGGAAAATATACAGCCATACCGGCCTTTATCCTGATCATGGGTCTGGTCTTTTATCTGACCTTCAATGTGATCGGGGCCTTTTTACAGACACTCATGGAAAATGGCATCGATGCGCTCACCATTGCGGTTGACCAGATGCTGACTGCCCATCATATCAATTCCGCCCTGCAGGGCCTGATCATCAAAGGGATCTTCGCCGGCGTAGGCAGCGTTCTTTCTTTCCTGCCTGTCATCGTGACCCTCTTCTTCTTCCTGTCCCTGCTCGAGGACAGCGGATATATCGCCAGGGTCGCCTTTGTGATGGACAAACTGCTCCGAAAGATCGGCCTGTCAGGCAGAAGTATCGTGCCGCTCCTGATTGGTTTTGGCTGTACGGTCCCTGCCGTCATGGCCACTCGTACCTTGCCCAGTGAGCGGGACAGGCGGATGACGATCCTTCTGACTCCCTTTA
>CADBNQ010000163.1 GCA_902796045.1 uncultured Lachnospiraceae bacterium
AGCCTGATGGTCTTCCCTGACCTCTTCCGCTGTATCACCCATCTCCTCGGACTCATCTTTCTCGTAGCAGGCGTCTGTATGGACATGACGTTCTATACCGCAGGTCAACTCCTCCTCATAACAGGCATCGCTGTGTGTGTGTTCTTCTACATCACAGGCCAGACTTCCTGTTTCATCATAACAGGCATCAGAGTGTTCATGCTCCTTCTTGCCGCAGACAAGAGTCCTGCTGTAGCACTCATCTGAATGCTCATGGTATTCCATACCACACTGTGTCCCGTCATCCATGGCCAGGGCTGGAAGGATCAGCATGTAGACTGTCATAAACACCAGAACGCCGGTGATGGCAGTAATTGCAGTTAACATGTGTCTGTATTCAGCCCGCTGTGCAATATTCTCTTTGATCTTTTCTGTTACTCTCTTCATCTAAATTCCCTGCTCTTCCTAACTGTCCAGCCTGTCCTCGCACAAGTTCTTACCGGTATATAGCATCCTCTTTATGATTAGTCATTATCTGCTATGTCAGTAGCTTAAATAATATGCTCTATCAATACTATAATATGCAAAGACATTAACCTTATTATCTGTAGGTATTATATCATGTCAACAGTCAAAGCAAACGTCAAAAAGTCTTTATTATCATAGTATTTAGATATTTATATGTTTTGCCCTAAATACCATTAGCTTCTTTGTATATTTTTCACATTTCTTTCATCTTATTTTGCATAAATTATATAAAATAATACTATCAATGAGGGCATTTTGTTACATTTATAATCTTTTAGCTGAGGAACTGATTTGGAACAAGACAGGCATACTGATTAACATAAATAAAGCCCCGGAACTCGAGGCTTTTCCTAATCTCAACTGTCAAAGACATGGTAATGTATTATTTACGAAAGATACTTCTTTCTCAGCTGGTCTTTCATTTCATCGCTGACCTGCAGGCCCTGCCTGATAAACTGATCATAGTCACCATATTTTGCATCTACAGCGTCATAATATGCCCTGAGATAATCCGGTTCTGTCCCAAACAGATAGCGGAGGGCATCATTGGCCACCTGGTTATCGTCCTCAACGCCGGTCAGTTTCTTGATATACTGGGTCAGGAAGCCGATATCTCCCTTCAGGTATTCACCAGTCTTCAGATAATCAAACACGATATCCCCTCTGGAAACACCAAGAATCTCCTCGACGATCACGGAGGCGATCCTGGCCCTGTCTTTTCCTGCGGTACAATGCCAGAGAACCGGTTTCTCCTCCCTGCAAAGGATCTCCAGAAACCTGCTGTACTGCTTCACCGAGAAATCATCGACAAAAGCCCTGTACATCTGGCACATATATTCTTTAGCTTCATCAGGTTTGAAAAGAAAGCGGCTGATTACATCCTGGTCCGAATCCTTCTCCCTGGATATACCACCTCTCAGTTCTTCTACGATGGGAATATGGATATTTTCCGCTCCCGGAATCTCCATGTCAGGCTGCATTTGCCTCTCATTATCCGAACGAAAATCAATAATAGTACCAGCCATGCTCGACAGGTCTTCGATATCCTCCGGTGTCAGGTCAGACAGATGCCCGGAACGGAATAATTCGCCGGGAGTGATGGTGTATCCATCGGTGGTCTTCATACCACCAAGGTCTCTTGTGTTGTGCAGTTTCTGAAAAGATAATAATTTGCTCATATTGTTCTCTTTCTTATGTTAATCCGTGGCAAACGTAACCGAGGCGGTCAGCCCCCGGTCGGGAACCTGGAGTCCCATCGGCCTTTTTAGGAGCTAACCACCTCTTTTTGAAATGTACTTAGTTATTAGATTTTCTCTTATGTATAGTGAACGTCAAATTATTTTTGACTTTCACTATAACCTATTCTTTGCCGTCGTCGCCCTCTCCGCCTTCTTCATCTTCGTCTTCATCATCCTCATCTTCGTATTCGTATCCTCTGTAGATGATGAAATAGTAAAGAGCGCCGGCTGCGGCTATGACTGCTGCTGCGCAGGCAATACCGATACCGATCTTGGCCGGTGTGGTAAGGCCTGACTTTGGTTTTTCACTTTCTGTTGTCTCCTCAGGCTCATCACTGGTTGATCCTTCAAAGTCAGCCAAAGGTGTTTCCGCATCGTCGATGTCTACGAGTTCTGGAACTTCATCTGGGTTGTCAGGCATATCCTGCAGATCGGCAACGCCTGTATCAGCTGCCGGTGCTGCGGTACGTGCAGTCGGCTCAGTATCATCATCGCCGGTGGTTCCGCCACCGTCAGTTGTCCCGCCGCCTGTGGTGTTGTTTCCACCGGTGGTTGTCCTGTCATTGTCATCATCGTCGTTATTGTTTGTCACTGTGGTCTCATTGTCCTCAGTCTCATCCGTATCATTATCTTCTTCAGTCGTTGCAGTTTCTGTGCTGGCGACCCTTCTGTAGACAAAGGTGAAATTATTATCTGATGCTTTTTCGGACAGGGTCTTGGTAAGATTACGGGCCTGTGGGAAGTAGTTTTCGATATACTCATAGGCTACCACTGGCTTGTCACCTACATTTCCGGTGTAGGTTTTACTGTCACGCAGCTTTCTGCCATTCTCGTCCACATAGTTTACATAGTATTCTACGTCGCTTCCGGCGATTCCGTAGGCAACCACATAATCGATATCCCGTGTTATCGTCAACTTGTAGTCGGAAGGAAATACGGTGTTGTTATCCTTACCGCTCTCCTTGTAACCTTTCATATAGTACTTACTGTCTGTCACATTGACTTTCCCAAAAGAGGACAGGTCGAATGTGTCTCCGTACTTTAGTCCAGATTTGACCTTCATCTCGTTGATCCCCTTACCGGAAAAGTTTCCTTTTCCTCCGGAGGAAAGCCTGACCGTGTAAGTGGTATCGGCTGCCTTTGCCTGCTTTGCCGTGAAAGGAAGGAAGAGGCTTAAGCTGAGCAGGATTGCCAGCAGACAAGATCCCATTCGCCAAGCTTTTCTTGTTGGTTTATGGTCTTTCATGTTCAGGCTCCCTCCTTTCTTTTGTGCTTCCCAAAGAGGCACAGCAACAGGAAGGTCAGGAGGAAGAGCCCGCCTGCTCCTGCAATCAGAAAGTATGGCAACATCTCATTGTCATCGCCGGTCTTTACCACTGTGGTCCTCTTTGTCCTATTTGAAGAGTTCGAGTCCTTGTCATCGTCATCAGTAGCTTTAGAAAGTTCCACAGCGAAGTTCATCTGCAGGTCTGCCAGGGTATCCTGATAGTCATTACCCTGGGTCTCGCCCTCAAGGCCTACGTCCAGATCAATCCGACCGCTCTGTCCTTTAGAAAGGGTGTCAAGGTAGAAATAATCCTTCAGGGCATCTGTCGCCTCCTTCAGACCTTCTCCTGCCGAGCTGACATCATCACCGCCTACTGCCTCGGAATCATACAGAACCCTCTGCTCCCCTGCTGGGTTGGTGTAGACCAGTTTGTAGGTGTAAGCACCGCCTTTAGTGGCTTCATCTTTACTTCTGTCCTCCAAAGAGTGGAGGACCTGGTTGGTCATATACCAGTCAGTTTTCTCTTCATATTCATTGATGAGCTGCATGGTCAGCTTGGCATTATCACCTGGCTGCATACCAGAAATCACCTCATCAATATTATTTGTCTTAAAGTTGCTGACCATCTCTTTGTCATTGGTAAAAGTTACATTCCAATCTGAACTGCCGGTCACGGTATCCGCCTTGACCTGCCCCTCCGGGACCAGGAAGGCTAAGGCAAATGCAACTGCCAGCAGGGCTGCTTTATATATTTTTTTCATCTGCATACCCTCCTTTATCAATCTACAAGACTTAAGGTCATGTCATCACCGGTTCCGCTGATCTCCACATTGCGACCCCATGCCGATTGAATTGCATCCTTTACATTATGCTGCTGGACTGCATCAACTGTTGCCTCAATACAGAAGTACTTACCGTCATAATCATACACTGTGCTGATAATCGTGCCATTCTTGTCTTTCTTTTTCGTCTGAGTTACCTTCTTGGCAACCTTGG